>NZ_SHOE01000015.1:0-132087 GCF_012275705.1 Vibrio chemaguriensis | reverse complement strand
TAGATGTGTATAAGAGACAGACTATAAATATTGTCACTAGTTTTAACGTTTCTCTTTTTAAGCAACAGTTAGAGGTTAAACTAAAATTTTTTTGCAAACCTTAAACTAAATCAATAAATCCTCAAAAATCTCGATAAAAATGGGGTAGCGACTAGCGCTACCCACACATTTTCTGAACTGTCAGCTTTACAGCCAAGCTTGGATGCCATATTGGCCTTCAAGCATACCAACTGCAAGCATAGCAACTAAACAGATAATAAGTACGCTTACTGGGATCACAATCTTGTCTACAAACGACAAGCGAGACGCGCGCTCTTTATCACCAATTAAGCCATTGTTATCTAAAAGCATAGTTAGTGCCCAAGCTAGAACAGGGTTAACGACTGCTGAACCAAAGATACAGATGCCTGCTGCTTGTGAATCTTTTGAGTCTTTCACCATCTGCATGCCTGCTTCAAGTAGTGGTAGAGAGACACCAACGAGAAGAGCAACGCGCATAACTGGTGGCCATACTGCAACATCCATAGGGAAACCAAGGATTGCAACAATAATACATAGAGAACCTAGTAAGATTGCACCGCCAGGAATAGGGCGCTTCGCGATTGCTGCAGGGATCATGTAAGTCCCCCAAGATGATGTGATGTTACCACCACCGACAGCGGTACCGACCATTTGGCGCACAGAACACATTGTCATTGTGTCATCAACGTCCATCAGTACTTTTTCACTCTTACGTGGGTAGTTCATTTCTTGGAAGATGCGGTGACCCAAGAAGTCAGGAGACCACATTGCTACAGCAAGAATTGCGAATGGTAGAGAAGCGATGAAGTGTTCCATATTAGGAAGACCAAGCATCCAACCTTCTTCTGTTGAACCCCACCAGTAGATTGGGTTTAGGTTTGGAAGACCCGTCTCGGTTACGAATTTAATATCGAAGCCTGCGCCAAGAACAAGTGCGATTGCAAGGCCAGTGAAGGCACAAACAGGGATTGCTAGCCAGCGTTTGTTCACTTTAGCAAGAAACGCGTACAGGCCAATGGTAACCGCAAGAACGATTAGACCGATGTAACCCATGCTACCTGCGGCAACTGTGTCGGATTGCAAACCAACAGCCCAAGCTTGAATGGAATTAATTTGGCTCATCGTTCCGGTTAAACCCAAGAAGATGAGAAGGCCACCAGCCGTACCTTCAGAGGTGAGGTTAACCAGTTTTGAACCACCTTTTAACAGGCTCAGAATTAAACCAAACACACCAATAAGAATTGCCAATGCAAGAGGGTGAGCACCAGCAAGCGCGATGGTACCAATAAGAGGGATCATTGGGCCGTGGTTACCTGCTAGGTTGGCTTTAGGGTTAATAAAGCCAGAAGCAAGTACACAGAAAAGAAGTGCAGGGATGAGCATCTCTACACGGGCAACTTCGATAGCGAAATCTTTGCCCAGGTTAACATGGTCCCATGCGGCAGTTAGGCCTTCAGCCCAAGACATCATTACCGCTGAGTACATCGCGATAATACCAATCGTACCGGCAAGTGCTGGAACAAGATCTTCAAGTTCAAAACGGAAGTCACGACCTGGCAAGTTTAAGCCGAAACGACGCGGCTTCATAATTTGTAGTTCGTGGTCTAGGTAGTCTGAACGGCTTGCGAACTCAGATGCTGGACGATGAAGCTCACGGTAGCTCTTGGTCTCGATATCTGAATCAGAGTGCGTTTTGTTAACTGCGTCTGACATAGATTCCTCATATATTTAAAAGTTATGAATTCTTCATTCAATTGTGTTAATCCGCATCCTGCGGCACGCTTATGCTAGCTATTATTAGATTTGTTACACGTCGACATTGTGCCTAAGCATAGCTAATAACTTATTGTGTTGAGGCACAAAAAAATCCTCATCTTTTGGCAGGAGTCTAGCAAGATAGCCATTTAGGGTGATTGATTTAGATCACTTTAAGAATGGTTGTGAAATAAAACTACAGAAAGTTTCTGGCATGCGAATGAGATGGTGAAATCTTGTGTAATTTCATTACACAAGTTGCATAAAATTAGAATTTGTTGCTCTTATCGTTCGGGGATGCGGGGTAAATATCAATATTCATGATGATTATATAAAGCTGGCTTTATTCTTGCTTTCTACAGGGCAAAGACGATTTTTTGGCTAATCATTGCCGCTCAGTTTAGGAAAAAGACATGAAACAGCTTAAAGTACTGCCACTAGTGGCAATCATCTCAGGGTTAATGGTCGGTTGTGGCGGCGGTGGCGGTGGCGGCGGTGGTGCTGCGCCGAAAACAGCGTTTACTTTTGATTTTGCTATACCAGCAACAATGACGGAAAGTGAAGCTACTGCGAAAGGTTGTACGGTGTATGACCACAAAACTGAGCTGAACGGTGATAAAACGGTTTTAACCTATAGCGCAGCGTCAAAAGAGCAAGTGACTAACTATGTTATCGGTTACTACTCTGATGCAGATGGCAAAAGAGCCGGAGACATCATCAAACCAACCACTGATAACTTTAAGTTTTATCTTGAAGATATTCCTGACGGCGGCTTTGTAACGTTTCAAGCAATAGAATTTAACGGTAGAGAAGCTCGCGTAAATACGTTTTCAAAAGAATTCTTACAAGATAAGAAACTACGTAATGCCACGTTTGCCCTTAACCGAGACTCTTTGAACAAGTGCTTTACTGGCGGTAACTTAGCAAGCAATAAGTTTACTAACCTAGATTACCGAAATGCTGAATCAGGTGGTGGAGACTACAACTTTGTCTCGCAAACCGATGTTTTCACGTCACCTAACCCTGATATGTTGCCTACCGATGAGCTTATGGGGCTTAAAGGTGAGCCTACGGCGTTGTTCCAGTATGAATCTGGTTCAAGCGACAAAGCGCTTTACCAGTATGGTATTGGTTCGTGGGGGACTGGTGAGATCGCCTTAGTCAGAGCGGATAATACGTCAAACATTTATTCGTCTTCTGATTATACTTACGATTCTCTCCACATTGGTTTTGTTACTAACGGCTTTGCGTATGATGCGCTGAAGCTAGATAAAACGGCCGTTGAATATAATCGTCCTAGTGCAACGAATAAAGAAACTTGGGTCTACATGGCGTTCTCAGAGAATCAAGTTAATGGTTGGGACTCTCTACTTAACGAAACGGTCTCTGATGGATGGGATATTGACGTTGATCCAAGCTCTTACTTAAATATTGATAACCTGCCAAACACAAAACCAAGTGTATCAACACAAGGAAGTGCAGACTCGGTGATTGATCTGGACATGGGTTTAACATCGTCTACAGAAGGCTTTACTCGTGTCGCTTACTTTGCGGCTTCAGGCGACTATAAAGTCACACATCGTATTTTCACAAAGAGCGACAGTGACTCTGTTGTTGTTCCTGAGCTCCATTACTACAATTTCCCAACATCAGCCGTTAACGGTTTGAAAGTTTCAGCTTCGGACGATTTTAATCGCACTGCTTTGATATTGAGTGACGATAGCAATATCGACTCTAAAGTTTTCATGAGCTTCTTTTCTAATGGTGAAGCGTCAGAGCCTGAGCTAGATGAAGACTTGGATGGCATCATTACTTCTGAAAAAGAAGGCCTAGAAAATGAAGTGACATTACGTACTTCAAACTCATTGGTAGTCAGTCGTTTTAATTAATTCATTACGACCCTAAATAAGTTCCAATTAACACTTTTGTAAATTTATTAAGCCCCTTCTAAAGGGGCTTTTTTATATTTAATATTCAGCTTTTGAAGAATAAGTTGCTATATATTGCATATTAATTTGGCTATCGTATCTTTCTATTCGAATTATTTAGGTTAATAATTTGTTGCAAGTTTCAGGGTGTGGTGCTAATTTGTTCCGAATTAGAGAGGGCGGAGTCCCTTAATTGCAGTGACAAAAACACAGGGAGTAGAGCGCATGAATGATGTACCAGCGCTAGATATAAAAGACCTGCACAAAACATTTGGACAAAATGAAGTTCTCAAGGGAATTTCTCTTGCCGCGCACAAAGGAGATGTCATCTCCATCATTGGCTCTTCCGGTTCTGGTAAGAGTACCTTTCTTAGATGTATCAACTTGCTAGAAACGCCTACCGCAGGCGAAATTTGGGTGAATGGTGAATTAATCCAAATGAAGAACAACCGAGCAGGGGAATCCGTTCCTGCTAATGAAAAGCAAGTGCAACGTATTCGCTCGCGTCTAGCGATGGTGTTCCAAGGTTTCAACTTATGGTCACACCTGACAGTACTAGAAAACGTGATTGAAGCCCCTGTTCATGTTCTAGGTGTACCAAAAGCCCAAGCGATTGAAAACGCAGAAGTCTTGCTTAAGAAAGTAGGCCTATATGAGCGTAAAGACTATTATCCTGGGCACTTATCTGGCGGTCAGCAGCAACGTGCCGCTATTGCCCGTGCGCTAGCAGTTGACCCTGAAGTGATGTTGTTTGACGAGCCAACCTCGGCGCTTGACCCAGAACTTGTTGGGGAAGTATTAGGGGTAATGAGAGATTTGGCAGATGAAGGACGAACCATGCTGGTGGTCACGCACGAAATGGCGTTTGCGCGAGACGTATCAAACCATGTGATGTTCTTGCATCAAGGCTTAGTGGAAGAACAGGGAAATCCAGCTAAGCTATTTACAAACCCGGATTCAGAACGATTACAGCAGTTTATCTCATCCATTTACTAATATTTTTAGGCGGCAGACTATTGCCTCCTAAGCCAGCACAACAAACAAAACGAAATAAAATAGCAATCACAGGAGTATGGAAATGAAAAAGTGGTTATTAGCAGCAACGATCGCTGCAACGGCAGTATCTGGTGTCGCTCAAGCGAAAGAATGGAAAACAGTTCGCTTCGGCATTGAGGGTGCTTACCCTCCGTTTAGCTGGACAGAAACGGATGGTTCGCTGAAAGGCTTCGACGTAGACATGGCCAACGCGCTTTGTGAAGAAATGCAAGTGAAATGTAAGATTGTCGCGCAAGATTGGGATGGCATCATTCCTTCTCTATTAGCGCGTAAGTACGACGCAATCATCGCTGCGATGTCTATTACTGAAGAGCGTAAGAAGAAAGTCGATTTCACTGGCAAATACGCACTGATTCCAAACAAATTTATTGCCAAGAAGGGTGCGAATCTGGATTTTGACAACCTAGATGGCAAGAAAATCGCCGTTCAACGTGCAACAACACACGACAAATATCTGACAGATAACTATGGCGATAAAGTAGAAATTGTTCGTTACGGTTCTTTTGATGAGGCTTACCTAGATTTAGCCAATGGTCGTGTTGCCGCTGTATTGGGCGACGCCTCTGCTCTAGAAGAAGGTGTGCTTAATAAAGCGGGCGGCGACGCGTACGAGTTTGTTGGTCCGTCATTGACCGATCCTAAGTGGTTCGGTGAAGGTTTTGGTATTGCCGTGCGTAAACAAGATAAAGATCTAACGAAGAAATTGGACGCGGCGATAATTTCACTACGTGAGAAAGGTGTTTATCAAGAAATTGCTGGTAAATACTTTAACTACGATGTGTACGGTGAATAAACCGTAATTAAGCGACCGTTGGCTTGTTCCTAGAAGTAGTCAACGGTCGATTTTTTGAGTTTAGGGATTAGGAACTCACCTATGCTAGATTTACAAGGATACGAAGCTTCGATTTTAAAAGGGGCTTTAGTAACGATAGAAGTTGCAGTGCTTTCACTCCTTCTTGCGGTGATCTTAGGTATGCTTGGCGCATTAGCTAAGTTAGCACCTTACAAATGGGCAAGGGCGATTGCCACTCTTTACACCACCGTCATTCGCGGCATTCCAGATTTGGTTCTGATGATGCTGATTTTCTTTGGTGGACAAATACTTTTAAACAATAGCCTGTACTCCATTAACGAGACGCTCAATGAGTGGTTTGCTTCGAGTGATCCAAACCATGAATGGACGTCTTACTTACCCGACTATATTGATGTCAGCCCATTTATTGCAGGTGTACTCACGATTGGTTTTATCTTTGGTGCCTACATGGCGGAGACTTTTCGCGGAGCGATCATGGCGGTGGACAAAGGTGAACTAGAAGCGGCGAAAGCTTATGGTATGAGCTCAGCCTTATCGTTTAGAAGAATCTTACTGCCTCAGATGATTCGTCATGCATTACCTGGATTTGGTAATAACTGGTTAGTGTTACTCAAGACCACAGCGTTAGTGTCCATCATCGGCCTAGATGACATGGTGAGAATGAGCTCGTTGGCGGCAGGTACGACGAAAATGCCATTTACCTTTTACATGGCTGTCGCGCTCATCTTTCTGTTTTTTACCAGCGTTTCGACCGGGCTACTCAAGCTTGTTGAGCGTAAGTTCAGTATTCATGCGAGGTAAGTTATGGATTTTTCTTTGATTATTGAAAGTTTCCCAACTTATCTTCAGGGACTTTGGACGACAGTTTGGCTGGTAGGATTAGCGTTGGTTATTGGTTTGTGTGTCTCGATTCCATTAGCCGTGGCACGTAATAGTACGAATTATGCCATTAGCTTACCTTCTTGGGGATTCATTTACTTTTTCCGTGGAACACCGTTGTTGGTCCAGTTGTATTTGATTTATTACGGTATGGATCAGTTCTTTCCTGTGAAAGATACCTTGTGGGAAAACGCCTGGTTTTGTGCTTTAGTCGCTTTTATTCTTAATACGTCGGCTTATACAGCAGAAATTATTCGTGGTGCGATTAATGGCTTGCCCAAAGGTGAAGTAGAAGCTGCTAAAGCGTATGGGATGAGTAAGTTTATGACATACAGACGTATTATCTTGCCTAGTGCACTGCGTCGAGCATTACCAGCTTATTCAAACGAAGTGATTTTCATGCTGCACGGTAGTGCGGTCGCGGGTATCGTTACCATTATGGATCTAACTGGCGCTGCGCGCTTAGTTAACTCACGTTACTATGCGCCATTTGAATCTTTCCTTACGGCGGGGCTGTTCTACATGGCACTGACGTTTATGATCTTGTGGTGCTTTAAAGTGGCAGAGAAGCGCTTCTTGGCATACCTACGTCCTTTAAGTTAATAATTAATGTCAGCAATGGTATCGAAATGGGTACCATTGCTTTTTGATGATTTTGTTATCTTCATTCCTATTTTTCCTACCGATACAAAAGACTATTTCTTTTTATTCATGTACTTACATTAATATTTGATAAACCCATTGTTTAGTAAGTAAAAATGAAAAAAACAATTCTATCGTTGGGCCTTGCCGCCGTTGCCACTGGATGTGGTGGGGGAGAGGGAGAGTCACAATCTAATGCTCAAGTAAAACCAACGCCAGCTCCAGTTCAACAAGCTCTGGAAACTGGTAATGCACTGCTCGTTTCTGACCCGAACGATTTCATCCGAGAAAGTCGGCAAGTTGTGGAAGGGCACAAGAAACAGTCGAATACGATCAAATCTGCAATTGCGAAAAACCTTTCTGGCCTTTATTGGGATCCAACCCATGATGCAGCGATCTTGGCACCTCAGTATGGGTTCAACGACACCATCTTGATGACCAACAAGGCCATGGCCAACGGTTATAAAGATCAGGCGTTGTCAATTGGCGTTGCTGGAGAAAAAGCTAATGGTCAACGTTATGCGCTATTAGGTAGTAACCCATTTAGAACGGCACAACGCTTTCCCGAGTCTTCGAATGCAGCGATGACTCAATGGCTAAGCAACCTGGTCACTTGGTTGTCAGGCGGAGCTACTTCAAACGTTGTCATCGCGCAAATGGATCAGTCTTATTACTTCCCTGATGAGCAAGCGACTCGGAATTGGCTGAACGACAATGTTTCACAAGAGTTGGCGTTTAACGAGGCCAACCTATGCGATGGTTCGAAGCTACTTAGCTGCTTGCAAACCAATACTCCAAACTTATTGATCTTGTCACAGCATCTGCAATCTGGCGACACCAACCAACAAGTACTCGATGCTCTGGCATACGCTGAGCAAGCCCAAATTCCTGTTCTATACCTACATTGGGATGGAGGACTAACTGAACTTGGCCGAGACATTTTGGAAAAATTCCATGTTGATTATGTGGGAGATAACTATTGGCGTAAGTTAGGCTTGGTTGATTGGGCGCCTTCATCACTCATGAACTTCGTGCCAGACTCTGTTGCTACGCAACAAGCGCTGTTGTCTCGTTTTGAATCTCAAAACTTCAATGTTGACTTGTCACAGTGTGATGACAAATCTTGTCCTGACACTGCGAATATGGAAAGTCAATTTTATGCAGGGGCAAACAGTATTCGCCATCGGTTGCAAAAGCTTGATGAACAAAAAGTAGATTTGTTTAATCAAGACGGCTACCAATACGAAAAACTCATGGTATTGCTGGCTGATCACTATCGTCAAACGGTTGTGTTCCCAATGGACAAACAATCAACCCAAACGACCGAATTCCTAAAGTCGTATTTTGCCGATTACGTACAATACAACAGCCGAAGTGTGAACCTAAAACAACCAAATATGGGGAACTTCAGCCGTAGTGAGTTTAGCCCTGAAGTAAAGAGAATCAGCGCAACGATTAATATGGAATCAAAGCGTAACTTCCGCTCTGCTGGTGTGTATGCGCTTCCTGGGGAGACCTTTACGGTCACGCGCAATGACAGTAATGAAGTGACGACTAAAATTGTCATCAACAGTTTAAGAAGTGGCGCAACTCATGAGTTCAGCAAAGATGGATACACGCGACCAAAAATGCTGACTTCTTTCGCCTATGAGGTGAAGCCGGGTGAAACCATCACGCTGACTTCACCTTATGGCGGGCCTATCCAGGTTCACTTTAACAATAATGATGTACCAGTAGCTCTAACATTTAGCCATGTAGCGCAACACCCTGTATGGAGAAGTGAAAAGGATAACGATGCGTTTATTCAGGAGCTTGAAGCGAATTTGTTCGATTGGGCTGAACTGATCACGCCTGGATTTGAGGTACACTCTAAACGCGACAAAATGCTTGAATCTGTCAACGATGAGATGTGGTCGACACCAGCTGAAATGGCCCTGGCGACAGAAGAATATGTTCATAACTACCCACATGTCTTGGCTGGTTTCCAAGGGCCGGGTATCGATGAGGTTCCGGAAATTATCCAGTATGCCAAAAATCAAGGTTGGGAAATCGCCAATATTGATATGGTGAAGCATATGAACGCTGACCAAGCGACGTGTGGTTACGGCTGTTCTGGTAACCCATACGATGCTTACTGGTCATTCAGCCCACTCGGTCACGGTGATTTACATGAGCTTGGTCATGGCTTGGAAAAAGGTCGATTCCGATTTGCAGGCTGGGAAGGGCATTCAACGACCAATTACTACTCGTATTACAGTAAGTCTCGTTTCTTCCAGAATACGGGGAAAGTTTCAACTTGCCAAAGCTTGGATTTCAAAGGCCAGTTTGAATTATTGCAAGCAAGCCGAACTCAAGCGGATCCAAACGCTTACATGGCAGCGCAAAATCAAACTGGTTGGAGTTGGGGAGCTCGCGTTTACATTCAAATGATGATGGCGACGCAGCATGAAGGTGTACTGCAAAATGGTTGGCATTTATTGGCGCGATTGCACCTGATTGAACGTGAGTTTAACCGCTTAAAATCGGATGATGCGCTTTGGAATGAGAGACGATTGAGTATTGGTTTCGCCAACTACTCTCGTGAAGAGGCAAATAGCATCTCAAACAACGACTGGTTGCTTATTGCTCTGAGCTACATCTCTCAGCGAGACATGACGAGCTATTTAGATATGTGGGGCTTCTCGTTCACAGAAAAAGCGAAACAACAGGTTGTGGCGCTGAATCTACCGCCGATGCCTCTCACTTACTTTGCAAGCAGCAATACCGGCTACTGTCTGAACGAATTTGCTCAAACGCCAGTCAGTGTTGATGGTCAAACGGTTTGGCCGCTGAACTAGCTGAGTAGAAAGTAACTTGCATGAAAAAGGGAGACAGAGTCTCCCTTTTTCATGGGGTAAGCTTAGCGTTGAGTCCCGCTTATTGCTCAGTTATGTATTACTTGAACGTCGACCAAATTGGAGCGTGGTCTGAAGGTTTTTCAATACCGCGCAATTCATAATCGATACCCGACTCAATACATTTTTGCGCGAGGGAAGGGGTCGCCAAAATGACATCAATTCGTAGACCTCGGTTATCATCAAACCCGCGAGAGCGATAATCAAACCACGAGAATTTATCGTTCACTTCTGGATATAGCTTGCGGAAGGTGTCCTCAAAGCCCCAATCTAGCAAGGTTTTCAGCCATTCGCGCTCTTCCGGTTGGAATGAACATTTACCTGTTTTTAGCCAACGCTTACGGTTTGGTTCGCCGATACCGATATCTGCATCAATAGGGCTAATGTTGATGTCACCCATAACAATCAATTGCTCGTCGCTATTGTGATGATCGTTTAGGTAGGTCATCAGATCTTTATAGAACTGACGTTTGTATGGGAATTTTGTTTCGTGGCTGATGTTATCCCCTTGAGGGAAGTAGCCATTTAGCACCGTGATTTTTTCGCCGTTTTCATTTAAAAACGTTGCCATGATCATGCGCTTTTGGTGCTCTTCGTTATCCGTCGGGAACCCTTTTTGTACGAGAAGAGGCTCTTGCTTACAAAGCATTGCGACGCCGTAGTGCGCTTTTTGACCATGGAAATACACTTTGTAGCCCATGGCTTCGACAGCTTCAATCGGGAATGCTTCATCGTGAACTTTAATTTCCTGAAGGCCAATCACATCTGGTTGGTGTTTGTCGATTAGCGCTTGGAGTTGGTGCAGTCGCGCACGTAGTCCATTGATGTTAAAGCTGATTACTTTCATTGTTTATCCTTTTTGAGGGCGTACTTTTTTATGAATAGTATCATTGTGCAAGAGCACTGAAAACGAGTCTTGGTGAAAGGAGCGAAACGTTGGGCTACTTTGTTTTTAATTTGTTTTCTAAATCGCTTTGCACGATCTTCAAAGCGTTAAGCGCAACTTCTGGATCTATCTCATTGCTCTCAAGTAAATAGATCAAATCGACAGCCAATTTGATCTCTTCAGGTGCGTCATCTAAAGGCGAGGTTGGTTGATCGGCCATTATTGGTGTTTTTCCCTATGTGTAATTTGGTTCTCTAGTTTCAGAAGCGCTGCCTCACAACGTGCCAAACGTTGCTCGGTCGCTAGTAACACTTTCTGAGCCTCGGCACGCATAAAACTAGGAGCGGTTTCGACAGCACGTTCTTTTTCTAACACCATTTCGCGCAAGCGTCTTGCCCACTCTTGGTGTTGAGCGAGTTCCTGATAAAGCACGTTAATAGGCTTGCGGAAATGGCTGCTATGTTTGATCTCATTCTTGCGAATTTTGGTGGTAGAAATCTCGCGTTGAATCGCACCTATTTGCGCTACTAACCGTTCAGTGAGGTACTCAGCACGCAAAGCGGTGAGCTTACCTTCATTTTGCTCACGCACAATCGCATCCAGCGTGGCTTTTGCTTCTTTTACGCAAGGAGTAAGTAAGCGAGAGCGACAACCAAATAAGCGCTCATCAAAAAGCGGAACATGGTGTTCGCCTCTTTGACGGTCAAGAACAGCGGCTTGCTTCGCCATTTGTTCTAGGTTTTCCTGGAGTTGAGAAATGTTCATGACAAACCTACAAACCATGCGTCATAAGCCAATTTTATGGCCAGTATACTGACGACAGTAACAAATACAGGGCGAATGAATTTAGAACCAAACCGAATGGCGGAATGCGCGCCAACAAAAGCGCCAGCCATTAAACATACCCCCATTGTTAAGCCTAGCACCCAGTTGATATGACCGAGGACTGCAAACGTAATCAAAGAGGTAAAGTTGCTGGTAAAGTTCATTGCTTTTGCTAAGCCAGAGGCGAGCAAGATATTCAGCCGATACAGAGCCATTGAACTGACCGTCCAAAAAGCCCCAGTTCCAGGCCCTGCGAGCCCGTCATAGAACCCTATGGATAATCCTTGCATGTACTGTTTTCTATGAAGTTTTGGGCAAGGCTCGGGAATTGGACTTTGATGAGGAGAGTGCGGTGTTTTATGGAAGACGGTATATAACGCCGCCGCTAAAATAACAAGAGGTAACCCTTTTTCTAGCCAATCCGTGCTAATCGCGTCCACAAGTAGGGTACCTAATGTTGCTCCGACAAGCGTCGCAACAAATGCTCTTCCCCAGCATTGAGGCTTGAATAAACGTTTCTTGTAGTACGTAAATGCCGCAGTAGAAGAGGCAAAGGTAGCCGCAAGTTTATTGGTGCCTAGTGCAATATGGGGCGGCAAGCCCAACGATAGTAGAGCAGGTACGGTTAGCATGCCACCACCACCGGCAACTGCATCAATAAATCCAGCGACAAAAGCGACAAGCGCCAACACCAACAGCATAGTTGGCTCAATCATTTCCATAAATGGTGATTCTTCTAATATTCTATTTTACGTTTAAATGGAGGTAGTGAGTCGATTAAGGCTTGTCCGTATCGCTTAGTGACTAGGCGTCGATCAAGAATCGTTACTCTACCAGAATCTCTCTCTTTACGCAGTAAGCGACCTACGCTCTGGATCAGCTTTTTGCTTGCGTCAGGTACAGTTATTTGCATAAACGGGTTCCCACCTTTTTTCTCGATATATTCGGAGTGAGCCTGTTCGACAGGAGAGGTTGGAACACCAAATGGAATTTTTGTAATCACCAAGTTTTCAAGTAATTCGCCAGGTAAATCTAGCCCCTCAGAGAAACTGCCAGTACCAAATAAGATGCTGGTTTTATTTGATTCTATTAGCTTTTTATGTTTTTTTAGAATTTCTTGACGTGAGCTTTCACCTTGAACTTGCAACGCCCAGCCTTTTTTTATGAACTCCGAAGACAGCGCCTTCGCAACTTGGTTCATCTGCCAATAGGATGAGAATAATACTAAGTTGGCTTTCTTGTCTTCCAAGTACTTAGGCAATATCTCGATAAGATATTCAGTAAATTGAGGCGCTGGTGGTTCATATTTCATCGCAGGGATGAGCAATTCTGCCTGGTTTTGGTAATCGAATGGTGACGCAAGCGCTAAAAACTGTGTGCCTGATCCTGGTTTTCCATCAATACCAACCTGATGGCAAAAGTAATGGAAGGAGTTTAATGCACGCATCGTTGCGGAAACTAAAATGGCGCCAATGCACCTGCTCCAAATTTGTTGGTCGAGTTGCCATCCAATTTCAAGCGGAGAAACACTCACAATGAAATCACCCTCGCGATCGGGGTGGGTTTCTAACCAGCGAGCCAAAGGCGCACCTTTTTCACGAGTTGGCTCAGCCATCAAGTGCCAGACTTGCGCTAGGTTTTCTAACCTTTGAATGTAGAAGCCGAGCTCTGCAAGCGCTGGTTCAGCCAATCTTGTCGCAAGCTCCCCATCTTTTACTCTTTCCGCAATAAGGTCGGCAATTTTTGCCACACTTTGATTTGCTTTTTTACTGAACTGCTTTAACTCTTTGGATTGGTTCTCTAGCCATTCTGGTAGTTCACCGTGCTCAAAGCGGTAGATGCCTTCTTCAAATTGAGCTGGATCGAACTGTTTAGGCAGTTGAGTCAGTGCTGGTATCAAGTTCTGAACCGCGTCTTGAAGGTCGTTGCGAAATCGAGCTACGCGTTTCTCGTCTGCGAGCGATGAAAACTTGCTAATCGACTGATTTAACTTCTCAAGCCACGCTGCCGCACCTTTTAAGCTCGCAGATGCTGAAGCATGATCGCGGGCGACATGAGGCAAGTGATGTGCCTCGTCAAAGACGTATATCGTGTTTTCTGGCTCAGGTAAGATTACTCCGCCCCCCAAGTCTGCGTCTGCCATGACGAGAGAGTGGTTCGCAATGATGACATCATTCTTATCCAGCTCCGAGCGCGCTTTTTGAAATGAGCATCCGCGATGGCCGGGTAAGCTGTTATTACAACTGTGTTTATCACTAACAATCAGTTGCCAAAGCTTATCATCGATGGTTTTAGGCCAAGAATCACGGTCACCGTCCCATTTACCTTGCGCAAGAGAGCGATGCATTGTTTCCAACAGCTCTATATCTTTTTGCTTAGGCTTGGTTTCGAACATGGCTAACTGACCACCATCAGCACCACAAGCTGAAGCAAGTTTTTCTGCACAACAATAGCGTTGACGGCCTTTTGCCAGAATAAAAGAAAACTCTCGGTCGGTAATCCGACGAAAAAGAGGGAGGTCTTTATTTATGAGCTGCTCTTGCAGAGCTACGGTCGCCGTTGAGATAACCACTTTTCTATTGTTATGTACAGCCACGGGGATGGCAGCCATTAGATAGGAGAGCGACTTACCAATTCCAGTCCCTGCTTCTGCAACCAGTATTCGGTTAGATTTGTGGTACTGACCGCACAGCGTTTTTGCAACCTCTGCAACAAGGTAGTTTTGTGCTCTTCTAGGTACAAAGTTATCAAGTTGATCTTGCAGGTTTTGATAGCTATTACGAATCGATTTTTGAATGTTACTGGTCAGCATACGGGCCTCAAATGCGTTGGAGGCGAATAGTAGCACACATCACTAGTTGTACAGTAGTTCACAAAACGGAATGCTTTTATGAGGAATGTAGATCTTCTTCACAAAAAAATATTGAACCTTATCTAAATGAAATTAATTTCATTATATGAAAAATATAAAACTCCAAATATGATATTTGTATGGTTTTTTATTCTATATATTGTGTTTTTTAGTATTTGTTTTGGGTTTAAAATCTCATTGTTAATGATTTTATAAATTATGAAAAATCAAGAGGATTGATTAGATGTTCGTCGAATAAATAAAGATAAACTTTTCAAGTTATTGTTTTTAAATGTTATTTTTGTTTTTTTACATTGGTATTTAGAAAATTTGACAGCCAGAATAATCTTTTGCACTCTTAGCTCCAGATTTTGAGAAGGCGCTGTATAACGTTTTGTTAACGCTCTATCTCAAACATATAAAAAAAGGGAACCGGACAAGGATATCCCGAACTAAGAAAAGGCAGTGGATTAATTATGAAAAAAACTCTATTAGCACTAGCTGTAGTTGCGTCTGCAACTTCAGTGAACGCAGCTGAAGTATTCAAATCTGAAGAAGGTTCTGTAGATTTCTACGGTCAGCTACGTCCAACTCTTCTATTCCTAGACAGCACAGACCACACTGCAGAGCTAAACACTAGCTCTTCTCGTATGGGTGTAAATGGTGTTTACGTTGTAAACGACAACCTAAAAGTTCTAGGTGAAGTTGAAATCGGTGTTGCTCTAGGTGACAACTACGGTGCAGGTGCTGATTCAAGCGAGCGTACTGATGACTCAGTATACGTACGCCGTCACATCTTTGGCTTCGACATGGGCGATATGGGTACACTTCGTTTTGGTAAAGAAGGTACTTGGGCTGATGACATCTACGGAGCTGATTACTCATACTTCTTCGGTGGTTCTGCACTTCTTTACGGACACGCGTGGAACAACTCTTCTCAAATTAAATACGCTTACGAAAATGACGCATTCTGGCTAAAAGCTGGTTACGCGCTAGGTGAGAAAGATCAAAACGAAGAAATCCGCGAAGTATTCGTAGGTAAGTCTTTCAATGACCTATCTGTACACGCTGGCGTTCTTTCTTCTGAGAACAAGATTGCTTCTAAAGGTAACAACACTGAAAACCTATCTTTCGAAGTAACTGCTGAATACGCTCTAGATGAGCACACTCTAGGTGCTACGTACTACTACAACGAAAATGAAGACAAAGCAGCTAACGAGACTATCGATTCTCACGGTATCTCTCTAGCAGGCATGTTCGCTGTAGCTCCTAAAACAACACTTTACTCTGGCTACGAGCTAGTAATGTCATCTTCTGACAAATCTGGCAAGAAAGATGGCGACCAATCTAAGTTTTACGCTGGCGTTGAATACAAGTTCTCTAAATGGGCTCGCGTATTCGCAGAAGCGGGTTACAATTTTGATGGTGATAAGCTAGAAGCTGGTAAAAAAACTGCAGAAACTGATTCTAAAACTGACTTCGGTGTTGGTGCACGTTTCTACTGGTAATCAATACCCAGTTTGATATTGTAAGACCCAGCTATATGCTGGGTCTTTTACTATGAAGATAAGGATGAAAAACTCTATGCAGTTATCATTAAAAGTGGCAATGGCGTTGTCTATTCTTGCCAGTACAAACCTTTATGCTGCAACGACTTTAGTGGTTCCAGAAGACGTGAAGTTACTCGCCGTCAATATGGAGAAGCCAAAACTTGAGGGGGGACTTTTCTCTAGTGAGAAGACAATTGAGATCCCCGACGGAACTAACCAAATTGTCTTCAAATATCAACCTGCTTTTGAAACAAACGAAAACCTTAAGACAGTTTACAGTGACGTGATCATCGCTAAGTTTGATGTTGAAAATGAAAAACTAAAGTTTGAACTACCAGAGTTTAAAACTCTTCGTCAAGCGCAAAACAACATCTCACCTTTAGATTGGCAACTTCTGGACACCAAAGGTCAACCTATTGCTTTGGTCGAAGATGTATTAGAGTCAGATGGTGTTCAGATTGGTCGTAATTACCCTCAAGAATCTCGTAACTACAATATTGCAGGAGGTATCGCGAGTGTTGCTGTTAGTTATGTAACTGTGAACCAGCATCAGCAATCAGTAAGCGATATTGAACCTCGAGTTGAGACTAGCGATACCCGAACAATAACAGTGCCTGAAGACAGTCCAATGGTTGATGTATTAAAGACGATGTACAATAAAGCGTCTCCAGCGGAAAAAGAGGCATTTAAAAACTGGCTAGCTGAGCAGTAATCCCTCAATTTGTTAGATAGGGTTTGACGGAAGAGGTTGAAACGCTTCCAAGAATCTAAAAAGCAGGCTTTAAGCCTGCTTTTATCTTTTCTGCCGTATTAGAGAGAGATTTCTCTCCATTCACCAGGCATTAGGTCGTTAAGGACGATATCACCCATCGAATGACGGATGAGGCGCAAAGTAGGGAAGCCAATGTGTGCAGTCATGCGACGCACCTGGCGATTTCTTCCCTCAATAATGGTAATGGCTAGCCACGTTGTTGGGATATTTGCCCGAAAACGAACAGGAGGGGTTCTATCCCAGACTTGTGGTTCTGGAATCACTTCAACTTCGGCTGGTAGGGTCATACCATCTTTTAGCTCTACTCCCTTTCTCAATTTTTCAAGATCTTGCTCTAGAGGAGCGCCATCGACTTGAACCCAATAAGTCTTCGGGGATTTTGACTTTGGCTGCGTGAGCTTCGCCTGCAAGATGCCATCGTTAGTGAGCACCATCAAACCTTCGCTGTCTCGGTCCAATCGGCCAGCCGCATAGACATCTTTGATTGGGATATAGTCCGCTAACGTTTTGCGACCATCGCCATCGGTAAATTGACTGAGCGTATCGTAAGGCTTATTGAAAATAATGACTTTACGATCTTTGGGGGCCACTTTTGGCTTTTGGCTTTTTGTTGGGCGATTAGGGCGACGGTCTTGCTGAGTACGAGTCTTCGAGCCATTGCGAGCTCCTGAGTGTTTAAAATGGCCCGTTTTAGACTGGTTACGACTGCGACCTTTTTCCTGACCTGTACGAGATGACATGTTAACTACCCTGCAAAAATGTAAATGAACTGTGTTTGAAAGTTTTAAGTTTTCTCATGATCGGATATGATTTGCGCGCCTAAAACTAACAAACGCGCACAGAATGATAGACTAATTCGTGTTATTTGTTTAATTATATCAGTGCACTCATGGATTCAGAGCTTAGAGCTTCAAACTACAACAAAGAGTGCGAACCGCATGTGGCGTTAGTGAGGAGACATGTACTGCTAACGTGCAGCAATGCGTCAATTAAACCAACTCAGACGCTGAGTTGATCAGCCAACAAGTTGATTAAAAAATAGGGAAATTTCATGCCTACAGAAAAACCTACAATTATCTACACCATCACTGATGAAGCGCCGGCGCTAGCAACTTATTCATTACTACCAATCATTCAATCATTCACAGCATCGTCTGGCATCAATGTAGATACTCGTGATATTTCACTAGCAGGTCGAATTATCGCTAACTTCCCAGAGCATCTAAAAGAAGAACAGCGCATTGGCGATGCGTTGACTGAGCTTGGTGAACTGGCTCAAACTCCAGAAGCAAATATCATCAAGCTGCCTAACATTTCAGCTTCAGTTCCTCAGCTTAAAGCGGCGATTAAAGAGCTTCAGGCGAAAGGTTACGATTTACCAAACTACCCAGAAGAACCGAGCACGTACGAAGAGAAAGCGATTAAAGCGGCTTACGACAAAATCAAAGGTAGTGCGGTTAACCCAGTACTTCGTGAAGGTAACTCAGACCGTCGTGCTCCAACTTCGGTTAAGAACTACGCGAAGAAAAATCCACATTCAATGGGTGCGTGGTCATCAGAGTCTAAGTCTCATGTTGCGAGCATGTCAGACAATGACTTCTTTGGTAGCGAAAAGTCCACGACTATCTCTGGTGCAACAGAGGTAAAAATCGAGTTTGTTGGTAATGACGGTACAGTTAAAGAGCTCAAGTCTGCGTTCCCATTACTAGATCAAGAAGTCATTGACACTTCAGTGATGAAGAAGAAGGCGCTGGTTGAATTTTTCGAGAAAGAGATTGCTGAAGCGAAAGCACAAGACGTGCTGCTGTCTCTTCATATGAAAGCGACAATGATGAAAGTTTCTGACCCTGTCATTTTCGGCCATGCAGTAAAAGTTTACTACAAAGACGTTTTCGATAAGTACGGCAAGCTGTTTGAAGAGCTAGGCGTTGATGTAAACAATGGCATCGGTGATGTTTACTCAAAAATTGAGTCTTTACCTGAAGCGCAAAAAGCAGAAATTGAAGCGGCCATTCAAGCGGTTTACCAAACTCAACCAGAACTTGCGATGGTTGACTCTGATCGTGGTATCACAAACTTACATGTACCAAGCGACATTATTGTAGATGCTTCTATGCCAGCAATGCTTCGCTCTTCTGGTCAAATGTGGGGACCAGATGGTAAACAAAAAGACACCAAAGCGATGATACCAGATCGTAGCTACGCAGGTATTTACCAAGCGGTGATTGATTTCTGTAAAGAGCACGGCGCATTTGACCCGACCACTATGGGTAGCGTGCCTAACGTTGGCTTAATGGCTCAAAAGGCAGAAGAGTATGGTTCTCACGACAAGACATTTATTCTAGACGCAGCGGGTACTGTTCGCGTTGTTGATACTGCGGGTAACGTATTGTTAGAGCAAGCGGTTGAAGAAGGCGATATCTTCCGTATGTGTCAGGTGAAGGACGCACCAATCCAAGATTGGGTTAAACTAGCAGTGACTCGCGCACGTGCAACAGGTGTTCCAGCCGTATTCTGGCTAGACGAAAACCGTGCGCACGATGCTGAACTCATTAAGAAAGTAAATACCTACTTACCAGAGCACGATACTGACGGTCTAGAGATTAAGATCCTATCTCCTGTTGATGCTTGTAAGTACTCGCTAGAGCGTATGAAAGCGGGTTTGGATACTATCTCTGTAACGGGTAACGTTCTTCGTGACTACCTAACAGACCTGTTCCCAATTCTAGAGTTAGGCACGTCAGCTAAGATGCTATCTATCGTTCCATTGATGAATGGCGGTGGTCTATTTGAGACAGGTGCTGGTGGTTCTGCTCCTAAGCATGTTCAACAAGTAGAAAAAGAGAATCACCTTCGTTGGGATTCTTTAGGTGAGTTCTTAGCACTAGCAGCATCCCTAGAACATCTAAGTGTGGTGGCAAACAACCCGAAAGCACAAGTTTTGGCGGATACGCTAGACAAAGCGACTGGTGAGTTTTTAGACACCAACAAGTCTCCATCACGTAAAGTGGGCGAATTAGATAACCGCGGTAGTCATTTCTACCTCGCACTTTACTGGGCGAAAGCACTTGCCGAGCAAACAGACGATGCTGATCTCGCTGCTGAGTTTGCACCGATTGCGAAAGCGTTGTCAGAGCATGAAGAAAAAATCGTCGCTGAGCTAAACAACGCACAGGGTGTGAAAGGAGAGCTGGGCGGTTACTACCTGCTAGACGATGCATTGGTTTCTAAGTTGATGCGCCCAAGCGAAACCTTTAACGCGATCATTAACAAGTAAAATAGATGAAAAGAGCACGTCGCTTTCGACGTGTTTCTTATTTTATCAATACTTTGTATGTGGTCTATCTGCATTTCATAAGCTACAAATAGTAAGAAACCCGCTATCTTGGCGGGTTTATTTTTCTCTTCAGAACATCAAAATGATGTTTCGAGAGCAATATTTTTATTTTTCGACAGCGCTCTAATTATTTGGCTTGACCTTCAAGAGGCACGACGCTACTCGCGTGACAGCCTTTGGGACCTTTTTCAATCTCGTATGAGACTTGTTGGCCTGCTTTCAGTGTACGATAACCGTCCATTTGGATAGTTGAGTAGTGGGCAAAGATATCTCCCTCTTCTTCATCTGAACAAATAAACCCAAATCCTTTGGCATTGTTAAACCACTTTACTGTACCTGTAGCCATGCTTTTACATCCCTCATGCATTTTTTACTGAGTTGTTACAACAACCAAGTTATACCTTTAACTTGGTACTACTATTGTCAGCGAACGCTAACAAACATCTAGTCAATGAGAAATCACATTCACCAAGCTGCTTAAAAACAAATGGATTCAAAATGACGATTTATGCATCAACACTTTCCACTGTAGTCAATGAATCCCGACAGTCAATAGCATTAAGCAACAAACAGAAACATAATTGAAAACAAATCACTTTTGAGATTAACAATTTTGCAAACAGTTTTTCGTATATACGCGGAAGTTTGGTCAATTAGCCTGCAAAGTAGTATTCACTGGAAAAACCATACTGTTCGTGTTGCTTATGATAGACGAATCCTCTAACTGAATAAAAAATGAAGTTTTCGTGATAATTACCCCATTCTCAGTTAGGAAGTGTGATCTCGGTAGAAGACTGAGAGATGTTTTGCAATAGCTCGGAGGGGTAAAAAGAAAGTTATTTTATAAGTAAAAATGTGTAACTTATCGACAAGCATCTTTTATTTGCGCCCCCTCAAGACCTGCATTAGTCTCTATATTAGGTAGCAACTTTTATCGATCAAAGATCGAATTCGGTGCCATATCTCACTACACCGCGCTGCACGCTTGTGGTAGATTGTTTTTATAGGTCGAAAACATCAACCCTTTGATACGATATCTTTGAATTGCCATGAGTAAAAATTTTGAATGGGTCACTCCGGACTCTGATCTTCTGGAGCGAGAAAGTACGAAAGTTCAGCCACCTAAGCTGTACAATGTTGTACTAAATAATGATGACTATACACCTATGGATTTCGTCATAGAGGTACTTGAGCGATTCTTTTCACATGACATTGATAAAGCGACTCAGATCATGCTCAAGATTCACTATGAAGGAAAGGCAATCTGTGGCACATACAGTGCAGAAATTGCCGAAACAAAAGTAGCGCAAGTTACGATGTACGCAAGGGAAAATGAACATCCGCTACTTTGCACTATGGAGCAAGCGTAAACAAAGAAGACTTGCTCGAACAACCCAAGTTGTTTTTTCGGGAGGTACTTATGCTAAATAAAGAACTAGAGTCAAGCCTTAACGGTGCATTTGCTCGGGCGCGAGATAAACGCCACGAGTTTATGACTGTCGAACACCTCCTACTTGCATTATTGGAAAATGATGCAGCTAAGGAAGCCCTTTTAGCTTGTAAAGCGGATCTTGACGCTTTACGTAACGAACTCGATATATTCATCGATCAAACTACGCCTCTTATCCCAGACAGTGATGAGACGCGTGAAACCCAGCCGACTTTGAGTTTTCAACGTGTGCTACAACGCGCCGTCTTTCATGTACAGTCGTCTGGCCGCAACGAAGTAACAGGTGCAAACGTGCTTGTGGCGATCTTCAGTGAGCAAGAGTCGCATGCCGCCTACCTACTGAAGAAAAACGACATCTCCCGATTAGATATTGTTAACTTTATCTCCCATGGTATTACTAAAGCGTCAGGTGCAAGCGAAGACCCATCATCAGATTCGTTCAGTTCAGAGAGTGTCGAAGAGCCGAATTCTGAAGAACGTTTGGAAAGCTTTGCGACTAACCTTAATCAGGTCGCTAAAGATGGCAATATCGATCCACTGATTGGTCGCGATAAAGAGCTAGAGCGCACTATTCAAGTACTTTGCCGCCGCCGCAAGAATAACCCATTATTAGTGGGTGAAGCCGGGGTAGGTAAAACAGCCATCGCAGAAGGTCTTGCTTGGCGAATTGTAGAAGGGCAGGTCCCGGAAGTTATTCAAAACAGCGTGATTTACTCATTGGATATAGGTTCTCTATTGGCTGGTACTAAGTACCGTGGTGATTTTGAAAAACGCTTCAAGGCGATTTTGAAACAGCTTGAAAAAGAAGAAGATGCAATTTTGTTCATCGATGAGATACACACAATCATCGGTGCGGGTGCGGCTTCTGGTGGTCAAGTTGATGCCGCAAACCTTATCAAACCTCTACTAAGTAGCGGTAAGTTGCGTTGTATCGGCTCGACTACATACCAAGAATACAGCAACATTTTCGAGAAAGAGCGTGCGTTGTCCCGTCGTTTCCAAAAGATAGACGTTGTAGAGCCTTCTCTGGATGACACAACTAAAATCTTGATGGGCTTGAAGCCGAAGTACGAAGCACACCATGAAGTACGTTACACCAATAAAGCACTGCGTGCCGCGGTAGAACTTTCGGCGAAATACATCAATGAACGTCATTTACCAGATAAAGCCATTGATGTCATTGATGAAGCTGGCGCTCGCAGTCGTCTTGCTCCTGCAAGCCGCCGTAAGAAAACGGTTGGTGTTGCCGATATCGAAGCGATGGTTGCCAAGATGGCACGAATCCCAGAGAAGTCGGTTTCTTCTTCAGATAAAGACATCTTGAAGAACCTAGATAGCAAGATGAAGATGTTGGTATTTGGTCAAGATAATGCGATTGATGCATTATCCGAAGCGATCAAGCTGACACGTGCAGGTTTGGGCGTGGATAACAAACCAGTTGGTTCATTCTTGTTTGCTGGCCCTACTGGGGTGGGTAAAACAGAGGTGACGGTGCAGCTATCTAAGCTTCTAGGGATCGAGCTACTTCGTTTTGATATGTCGGAATATGGTGAGCGTCACTCCGTGAGTCGCTTAATTGGTGCACCTCCTGGTTATGTCGGTTACGACCAAGGTGGCTTGCTGACAGACGCTGTTATCAAGCACCCACATTCAGTCGTATTACTCGATGAGATTGAGAAAGCGCATCCAGATATCTTTAATTTGCTATTGCAAGTGATGGATAATGGTACGCTAACGGACAACAACGGTCGTAAAGCAGACTTCCGTAATGTCATCCTCGTTATGACAACCAACGCGGGTGTGGCTGAAACTGAGAAGAAATCAATTGGTTTGATTCAGCAAGACAACAGTCACGATGCGATGGCGGAAATTAAGAAGGTATTCACTCCTGAGTTCCGTAACCGTCTTGATAACATCATCTGGTTTAACAGCCTTGATGAAAGCGTTATCCATCAAGTTGTTGATAAGTTTATTGTTGAACTGCAGGTGCAACTTGATGCTCGTGGCGTATCAATGGAGGTATCGCAAGATGCACGCCATTGGTTAGCGAATAAAGGTTATGATAAGGCGATGGGTGCTCGCCCAATGGGACGCGTTATCCAAGAGCAACTTAAGAAACCTTTGGCTAATGAATTGTTGTTTGGCTCTCTAGTCGACGGCGGCACTGTGAAAGTAACACTAGTGAATGACACACTTAAATTTGAATATTTGAGTGAGAAAGAGGCAGCGATGCATTAATTGCTCCGTAGGGAAGTAAAAGCGCACGATTTTATCGTGCGCTTTTTGTTTGTCTGAACCTACTCGGAAATAAAAATCATGCAATAAAAAACGGAGCAAACTGCTCCGTTTTTTATTGCATCCGAAAATCAGAGATTAACGAGCGCGGAAGACGATGCGGCCTTTTGACAGGTCGTATGGAGTCATCTCTACAGTTACTTTGTCACCCGTTAGGATACGGATGTAGTTCTTACGCATCTTGCCAGAGATGTGAGCAGTCACAACGTGACCGTTTTCAAGTTCAACACGGAACATAGTGTTTGGTAGAGTGTCAAGGACCGTGCCTTGCATCTCGATTACGTCTTCTTTAGCCATTTAATCCTCTTTAGAAATTAGGCAATATTAGCGGTCTATATTCTGCCGCTAAATAGTAATTATGTAAAGTTGAGGCGTATTCTACCCTCGCCAACGCTGATTTACTAGCCTTTGGTGGCGTTGAAAGCGTGTTTTATAGTTCATTGCTGGACACTCATCAATCTGATAACCCAAATAAAGCCACTGTTGTTTGTTTTCTTGGCAGTATTTTATTTGATAGAGCACTGCCAAAGTGCCAAGAGATAACGGGTAGTCAGGGTCAAAAAAAGTATAAAATGCACTCGAACATTGAGTCATTACATCCGTTACCGCAATGGCGAGTAATTGATTTGACTCATCGTAAATATGCAAAAATGAAGTGGTCAACCAGCTGGTTTGGGCAAACCGATAAAATTCATCACGCTTTGGTGGATACATAGTGCCGTTTTTATGCCGTTTGCAGATGTACCGACTGTAAAGCGCAAACCATTCCTCATCCATTTCGGGTTTCATTTCCCAACGTAAAGGCTGTGCTTTACTGAGCAGCCTCTTCTGACTTTTTGATAGTCTAACGTCTGGAATCGAGACTCGAATTGGCTGGCAAGCGGTGCAATGCTCGCAGTGCGGTTTATATATGGTATCTCCACTACGACGAAAACCGTTAGCCATCAGTAGTTGATAGTTTTCTTCAGTATGCAGCCCTGCATCAAGTGCCACCGCCACACGCTCTTGCCGTTCAGGCAAGTAACTGCAAGGGTGATTATTCGTTAATCCAATTCGAATATGTTGTATATCCGTACTCATACTGAATCCTGCAAAACTTGGGGCTTATAGGTATCAAATAGTGTTTGTTTTTCTCTTAAAGATAGTAGTTTTTGCATAAACTCGTTACGCTCTAGTTCAAATGCGCCAAGTGATGCCAAGTGCGAGTTCATAACCTGACAATCGATTAATTGACCTTGCTTTGACGCCAAATGGTTGCATAAGTACCACAATGCAATTTTAGATGCGTTATCTTTTAGGCTAAACATCGACTCTCCGCAAAAAAGCTGACCAACGCAGATGCCATATAGTCCCCCAATGAGCTCGTTGTCATGCCATACTTCTACAGAGTGACAGTGACCAAGTTTAGCTAACTCAATGTAAGACGCTTGCATTTCCTCGTTGAGCCAAGTTTCCTCTGCAGGACGTGTTGATGAACATAGTCTAATCACTTCTTCTGTCGCGAAATTGAGCGTTACTTTATAGTTATGTTTACGCTGAAATTTTTTGAGACTTTTAGACGGTTTAAACGCTAAGGGATCAAAAACAGCGCGTGGGGAAGGGCTCCACCATAGAATAGGTTCTCCAGGACCATACCAAGGGAAAATGCCTTGATAGTAACCATTGAGGATTCTCATGGGATCTAAGTCACCGCCAAAAGCAAGCAAACCATTGGGATCGCTAAGTGCTTTATACGGTGAGGGAAAGTTGAACGTATCATCGAGTTCAGTTAAATAAATAGCCATAAGAAGTCGTTACCAACATTAGAGTCAGAGGAGTTTATGATGACCTGGTCAAGAAATATTGTGAAAGTATGGCTTTGGATCATACTGTTTTTCCCACTTGCCGCCAACGCAGCATATGAAAGAAATGTTGCCAAGCCGGTAAATGAAGTGGTGTATGGGAAGATTGACTCTGTCCGTTATATTACTCAGCAAGAGGTCGTTCAATCGAAAAATAATGGTTGGAAAACGCTACTTGGTGCCACAATAGGCGGTTTAGTCGGCAATCAATTTGGTGGTGGTACTGGACGAGAAGTTGCGACGGCAGTGGGTGCACTTGCAGGTGTAGCGGTTGCACAAAATCAAAGTAATTACCAATACACGGTTGAATATAAGTTAGTTGAGCTACTCATCAAAGTGAAGGGCGACAAGCTGATTAATGTTATCCAAGATGTTGATAAAAATATGCTATTTAGTCGAGGGGATGAAGTTCGTATCTTATATTTTGATGATGGAGTCAGGGTTGATATCGCTTATTAATCCTACGTTATTTTAACCTAAGGTAGCCTAACCAGGCATGCACAGTAGGGCTGGCTTATCGTCAAATAAAGTCGAAATAGCTTGCTGTTTCGTCGCGCCTCTTTCGCTCTTATTTACATCGCTGGCAATGCCTTTAATTCTGCATCTTTAGGCTACTTGAGTATATTCATAAATTAGCGCCGATTTGCTCTGGTTTTGTCGTGTTTTTTTGGGTAGTCTGAATTCACGAAGAATTGTTTAGCTCTCATAAAAAATCGTATGTTGAGGGCACAAAGGATTATCAACTTTTAATGGAAAGCCTAACGTTACAACCTATCAATAAAATTCAAGGGGAAGTGAATCTTCCTGGCTCTAAAAGCGTTTCTAATCGAGCTCTTTTACTTGCTGCTCTTGCTAAAGGCAGAACTCGCCTTACTAACCTCCTCGACAGTGATGATATCCGTCATATGCTGAATGCGCTGACTAAACTCGGCGTTCAATACCAACTTTCCGAAGATAAAACAGAATGTCTCGTTGAAGGCCTTGGGCGTCCGTTTTCTGTCTCAGAACCGGTAGAGTTATTTCTCGGTAATGCTGGCACTGCGATGCGACCATTAGCTGCGGCTCTTTGTCTTGGAGAAGGGGAGTATGTACTGACGGGCGAACCTCGTATGAAAGAGCGTCCAATTGGTCACCTTGTCACGGCACTGAAAGATGCTGGTGCGAACGTTGAGTACATGGAAAACGAGAACTTTCCGCCTCTCAAAATAGTCGGTACTGGCCTAAAAGCAGGTACAGTTTCTATCGATGGATCCATTTCAAGTCAGTTCTTGACCGCTTTCTTAATGTCTGCGCCATTGGCTGAAGGTGAAATTCGCATCAACATCGAAGGCGAGTTGGTTTCTAAGCCTTATATCGATATCACCCTGCATATCATGAAGCAGTTTGGGGTCGATGTGATCAACAACGACTATCAAGAGTTTGTGATTCCTGCCGGTCAGCAATACATCGCTCCAGGTGATTTCTTGGTTGAAGGTGACGCGTCTTCTGCTTCTTACTTCTTAGCGGCGGCAGCCATCAAAGGCGGAGAAGTTAAAGTCACGGGTATCGGTAAAAACAGCATTCAAGGTGATATTCAATTTGCTGATGCGCTTGAAAAAATGGGTGCAGAAATTGAATGGGGTGATGACTACGTAATTTCACGTGTTGGTCAATTGAAAGGCATCGATATGGATTACAACCATATCCCTGATGCTGCAATGACCATCGCGACAACAGCGCTATTTGCCGAAGGCACTACTGCTATTCGTAACGTTTATAACTGGCGTGTAAAAGAAACAGACCGTTTGTCAGCTATGGCGACGGAATTACGTAAAGTTGGTGCGGAAGTGGAAGAAGGGGAAGACTACATCATCGTCAAACCTGTCTCTCAGTTAAAGCATGCTGCGATTGATACTTACGATGATCATCGAATGGCGATGTGTTTTTCGCTGGTGGCACTTAGTGATACGCCTGTGACGATTAACGATCCAAAGTGTACGTCGAAAACGTTCCCTGACTACTTCGACAAACTTAAGGCTTTAAGCTGCTAAATATTCTGACCTGAAACAGGAAAGCCAGAGCGAATAACACTCTGGTTTTTTTGTTTTCCGCTACTATTTAACCAGCGTAAATTCCTTGGAAAGGTGATGCGCTAAGTATTTGAACATATTGAATACTGCAGTCGTATTTGAAGTTGGTAAACCTTTGTCATCAAGGAAGTATTCACCTTTAAAAACTAAAACACCTTCTTTTTCTTCTACGCTTGTTGCTCGCATCCCTTCGATGTAATCATCGTGTTCTTGGATGATTTGGTTAGCGATCAAAAGAAGGTCGAACTCTTCGATAAACGTTCTATCAGACATACTTTTTCTACCATTCATTTCAGTTGAGAACGCTGAGTATACCTACAACTAAAATGGGTTTGCATGATTAATTCAGTCAATCGTTCACTTAGCCTAAACAGATCAATTTTTAGAGTGTAAGTATGATTAGTTGGAGGATATGACAGAGCTACTGAACGAAACTATTTTGTGATGCGTAACAAAATTTATTGCATTGGATTAGCGGATGCTAAGTTTGCCTGTTTAGATATGCCGCTCAATACCTTTCAGAACCCTGTCTCTTTGAAGTATAAAGACGATGAATTGTCAACCAATCGGATCTGAATTTCAAAAAAGCAGTTGATCTTCTTTTCATCTCGCACAATAGTAAAAAAAGAAGCAATGAAATAGAACATTATGCGGGTGGCCTTTAAACAAGGTTTCTACCCGCATTATTATGAAGGACGTTAGAGTCAGTTATGGGTAAATCACTCGTTATAGTGGAGTCACCAGCCAAGGCAAAGACGATAAATAAGTACCTTGGTAAAGACTTTATTGTTAAGTCTAGTGTTGGTCATGTGCGTGATCTGCCTACGGCCGGTCAAAGCACTGGTGAGAAAAAAGCCGCAGCCATCTCAACAAAAGGGATGAGTCCGGAAGAGAAAGCGCGCGTTAAAAAAGAGAAAGACCGCAAAGCGTTGATCAAAAAAATGGGGATTAACCCATATCATGACTGGGAAGCGAATTACCAAATCCTTCCAGGCAAAGAAAAAGTTGTCAACGAACTACAAAAACTCGCCAAAGACGCAGATTGCGTTTATCTCGCAACCGATTTGGACCGCGAAGGGGAAGCAATCGCATGGCACCTTCGTGAGATCATCGGTGGCGATGAAGAGCGATACAAACGTGTAGTTTTTAACGAAATTACGAAAAACGCGATCCAACAAGCTTTCCAGACACCTGGTGAGCTGAACATGGATGGTGTTAATGCCCAACAAGCGCGTCGCTTCATGGACCGTGTCGTTGGTTTTATGGTTTCACCTTTACTTTGGAAGAAAGTGGCTCGTGGTTTATCTGCTGGTCGCGTGCAGTCTGTTGCGGTGAAACTATTAGTTGAGCGTGAGCGTGAGATTAACGCGTTTGTACCAGAAGAATTCTGGGATATTCATGCGAATACGAAAACGAAAGACAAAGCTGACTTTAAGCTGCTTGTTGCTCAGAAAGATGGTTCTGCGTTTAAGCCAGTTAATGAGGCAGAAACCAAAGCAGCGATGTCTGTGCTTGAGAATGCAAGTTACGAAGTATGTAAGCGTGAAGATCGCCCGACGAAGAGCAAGCCTTCAGCACCTTACATCACCTCTACGCTTCAACAGGCAGCGAGTACACGTCTTGGCTACGGCGTGAAAAAGACCATGATGCTAGCTCAGCGCCTCTATGAGGCCGGTTACATCACTTATATGCGTACGGACTCGACTAACCTAAGTGCCGAGGCTGTGGACGCTGTACGTGACTTTATTGGTTCTGAGTTTGGTGATAAGTACTTACCAGCGAAACCGCTGACGTATGGTAGTAAAGAAGGGGCACAGGAAGCGCACGAAGCGATCCGTCCTTCAAATGTGGGTGTTAAAGCGGAAGACCTGCAAGGTGTCGATGCTGATGCGCACAAACTTTACGCTTTGATTTGGAATCAGTTTGTCGCGTGTCAAATGACGCCAGCAGAATACGATTCAACAACCATCAGTGTAAAAGCGGCAGAATACACGCTTAAAGCGAAAGGCCGTATCCTTAAATTTGATGGTTGGACTCGTGTACAGCGTCCAATGGGCAAAAACGAGGATACAATCCTTCCTGCGGTACAACTTGGCGATAAGCTAAGCTTAGAGTCACTTGACCCTAAACAGCACTTTACTAAGCCACCTGCGCGCTACACTGAAGCGGCACTGGTTAAAGAGCTGGAAAAACGAGGCATTGGCCGTCCTTCGACTTATGCATCGATCATTTCTACGATTCAAGATCGTGGTTACGTGAAAGTTGATCAGCGCCGTTTCTACGCTGAAAAAATGGGTGAAATTGTTACTGACCGCCTTGATGACAGCTTTAACGATTTGATGAACTACGACTTTACTGCGCGTATGGAACAGAAATTGGACCAAATCGCTGAAGGTGAAGTGAACTGGAAAGCTGTGTTAGACAACTTCTTTGCTGATTTTACTGGCGATCTTGAAAAAGCGGAGCTGGATGAGTCAGAAGGCGGTATGAAGTTAAACCACATCGTCATGACGGATATCGAGTGTCCGACGTGTAGCCGTCCAATGGGTATCCGTACTGCTTCGACAGGTGTGTTCTTAGGTTGTTCTGGTTACGCGTTACCACCAAAAGAGCGTTGTAAGACAACCATCAACTTGGGTGACGAAGAAGGTATTATTAACGTTCTAGAAGAAGACGTTGAAACGGCCGCGCTTCGTGCTAAAAAGCGTTGTCCGATCTGTGAAACGGCGATGGACGCATACCTGATTGATGACAAGCGTAAGATGCATGTTTGTGGTAATAACCCGAACTGTGAGGGCTACCTTGTTGAATACGGCGAGTTCAAAGTCAAAGGCTATGATGGTCCAGTTGTTGAATGTGACAAATGTGGCTCTGATATGGTTCTTAAAAACGGTCGCTTTGGTAAATACATGGACTGTACGAGTGAAACGTGTAAGAACACTCGTAAGATTCTGAAGAATGGTGAAGTCGCGCCACCGAAAGAAGATCCTGTTCATTTTCCCGAGTTGCCATGTGAAAACTCAGATGCGTATTTCGTACTTCGTGATGGTGCTTCAGGTCTATTTATGGCGGCAAGCAACTTCCCGAAATCGCGCGAGACACGTGCTCCTTTGGTTGCTGAACTGGCACGTTTTGAAGAGCGTTTACCTGAGAAGTTCAAATACCTAGCGACCGCACCGCAAGAAGATCCTGATGGTCGTCCTGCAGTTGTACGCTTTAGTCGCAAAACAAAAGAGAACTACGTTCGTTCGGAAGAGAACGGCAAACCATCTGGTTGGACAGCGCTCTTTGTTGAAGGTAAGTGGGAAGTCACAGATAAGCGTAAAAAAGCGAAAGCATAAAAATGCACCATTAAGGTAATGTAAAAAGGCAGCGATATCGCTGCCTTTTTTGCGTAGGGGCCGACAGTTTTCTCCTGCGCATTCTTCCTCTAATCGACCTTTCCTCACTTTAACAAGCACCATTGTCGCTAGAAAACACCAGAGTCACGATTTATTGGTAGCGAACGTATTTTTTATGTAAAAAACATTCGTCGTAACTTTCATTTTGCGTTCATATATTTGTTATATATTAAGCTCAAAAAGTCGGTAGTGTAGTGAATCCGTTCGTAAATTGTTTTCATAATGTAATCGTTTGCTTTTGCATGTGTGATCTAGATATCGTCTTGAGTAAGCAAGAACTGTATGGAACACAGAATGGCGTATTAAAAATTGTAATTTAGAACCTGCTTAGATAATTTATTACAAAAATTAGTGCAACTGTGTGCATTTTGCGTCGAAAAATAAGAAAAGAGTGGACGTTGCATACTGGAAGTGCCGTAGCTTTTTTATCGTGTTGTAAGAGTTCAAAGAAACTCCTGATACGGTTACTAAATGTATTCGCTTGACTCCCCGAGTATGACTCATTCAAGCGAGTACCAAATCCAAGCTATAACGATATGGAGAACAACAAATGGCTGGTGTTTTGGGAATGATTCTTGCTGGCGGTGAAGGCTCTCGTTTGAGACCTTTAACAGAATCTCGTAGTAAACCTTCGGTACCGTTTGGTGGTAGCTATCGATTGATCGATTTTGCTCTAAACAATTTTGTAAATGCGGATTTAATGCGCATTTACGTCCTCACCCAATTTAAATCTCAATCTTTGTTCCATCATTTAAAAAAGGGCTGGAACATTAATGGCATCACTGACCGCTTTATCGATCCTATTCCTGCTCAAATGCGCACTGGTAAGCGTTGGTACGAAGGAACGGCAGACGCGATCTATCAAAATCTCCGTTTTATGGAATTAGAGGAACCAGAGCAAGTTTGTATTTTTGGCTCTGACCATATCTATAAGATGGATATCAAACAAATGCTGAACTTCCATTCAGAAAAGCAGGCTTCTCTGACGGTATCGGCATTGCGTATGCCACTAAAAGAGGCGTCGCAATTTGGGGTTATCGAAGTGGACAGTGAAGGTCGCATGATAGGCTTTGAAGAGAAACCAGCAAACCCGAAGTCAATTCCTGGCGATCCTGATTACGCTTTAGTTTCAATGGGTAACTACGTTTTTGAGGCTCAGGTGTTATTCTCTGAGTTGGTTGAAGATGCGGATAATGAAGCTTCATCACATGATTTTGGGAAGGACATTATTCCTAAGATGTTCCCTCGAGGTGACGTGTTCGTGTATGACTTCAGTACTAACAAAATCAGCGGTGAAAGAGAAGAGGTGTACTGGCGTGACGTGGGAACCATTGATGCGTACTGGGAAGCGCACATGGATCTGCTAGAAAAAGACGCACCGTTTTCACTATATAACCGTAAATGGCCGCTGCATACTTATTATCCTCCATTGCCGCCAGCAACATTTACAGACTCTGATAATGGCCGTGTTCAGATCATCGACAGTTTGGTATGTAATGGCAGTTACGTCAGAGGCTCAAGAATAGAAAAGTCGGTGCTTGGGTTCCGCAGTAATATTGCATCTGCTTGCGATATCAGCGAATGTATCCTTCTTGGTGACGTGAAAATTGGCGAAGGCTGTGTTTTACGTCGTGTGATTGTCGATAAGGATGCCGATATTGCTCCTGGTACTCAGATTGGTGTGAATCTTCAAGAAGATAAAAAACACTTCCACGTGTCTGAGGAGGGCATTGTTGTTATTCCGAAAGGAGCTCGAGTTGGCTACTAACAACTTATCTATTCTGTTTGTAGCTTCTGAGGTTGAAGGTCTCATTAAAAGTGGTGGCTTGGCAGACGTTGCCAAGGCACTACCGGAAGCCCTTCAAAACCTACAGCAAGACGTAAGAATTACCATCCCCGCGTACAGCAGTATTGATAAACTCGCTGACGCAGAAGTTGTATTAGAAACAGAACTAACATCATGGCCGCATACGGAATATCGAGTTCTGCGGCTCATGTTAGGTCAAAATCCTGTTTATCTGATTGATTGTCAGCCGTATTTCAATCGACCATCGATGTATGCGGAGAACAACCAAGCGTATACCGATAACGGTGAGCGCTTTGCGTTTTTTAGTGCGGCATGTTTAGACATGTTGCCAAAGCTTGCTTTTCAGCCGGATATCATACACGCGAACGATTGGCACACTGGTCTTGTTCCATTTTTGCTCAAGCACAGGTATGGCAATGATCCGTTTTTTGCTCATACTAAAAGCGTCATTTCAATTCACAATGCGGTCTTTAAAGGCGTATTTAGTTATGAAGACGTGCAGTGCTTGCCAGAGTTTCATTGTCGAAACGTTCCCGATGCTGCGGTGAATGCAACGCATATTACGATGCTCAAAGCTGGTGTAATGAATGCAGATAAGATAAACGCGGTCAGCCCTACGTACGCAGAGGAACTCAAAACAGAGCTTGGCAGTCATGGAATGGCTTGGGAGTTTCAGCAACGCGCGCAGGACTTAGTTGGTATTTTGAACGGTTGTGATTACAGTGCTTGGAACCCGGAAACGGATACTTACTTGCCAGTTAATTACTGCGCTGACCAACAAAGTATGACGCAAGGCAAGAAAGCGTGTAAACAAGCATTACAGCTGCGGCTAAATTTGCCTGAAAAAGATGTTGCTATGTTCGGTATGGTTTGTCGGTTAACCCAGCAAAAAGGTGTGCATTACTTGTTGCCTGCTTTGGCCGATTTTTTGAAGCACGATGTTCAACTAGTTGTCGTTGGGACCGGAGACCCTGTACTAGCCGCTCAGCTAGAAGAGGTTGCTGCACAGTTTTCTAGTAAATTTGTCTTCGTAGAAGCTTATGATAATGAACTTGCGCATATCGTTGAAGCGGGTTCTGATTTCTTTCTGATGCCTTCTGAGTTTGAGCCGTGTGGTTTGAATCAAATCTATAGTATGGCTTATGGGACATTACCGATAGTACGTGGTGTCGGTGGTCTAAAAGACAGCGTCAACGATTATGATGTGAACCCTTCTGAAGCGACGGGGTTTGTTTTTTTCGAACCGACACCGCAGGCATTGTTGTTAACGATGCTAAGGGCACTGTTGCTCTATGCTCAAAACGAACCTGAAGTGAATAAAGTACAGTTGCACGCGATGCAACAAGATTTTTGTTGGCAAAAGGCCGCAGAAGCTTATTTGCAACTTTACAATTCGGCGTTAAATTGACTTAAAATTGTAACGAAAGGCACCGAATAAGGTGCCTTTATTATCTTGAGTAAGGGGAGTGTGGTAGGATGGCTTTTTACTCAATAGCACGACCTTTTTGATACTTGAATATGACCCAGCCGCTACTTTTTCATAAAACCTATTTGCACCCTACTAGTCATGAGTGGGTTGTATTTGTGCATGGTGCTGGCGGTAGCTCTTCTATCTGGTTCAAGCAAATCAAAGCTTACAAGCAACACTTTAACTTATTGCTGATCGATTTAAGAGGTCATGGAAAGTCAAATCAGTTACTTAAAGAGCTCATTGCCAGCCGTTATACCTTTACTGAAGTTACCCAAGATATTTTGAAAGTATTGGACCATTTAAAGATCCAATCCGCTCATTTTGTCGGTATGTCACTTGGTACCATTATTGTTCGAAACCTTGCTGAATTATCAGCAGAACGCGTGCGTTCAATGGTACTCGGTGGCGCTGTCACAAGGCTCAATACTCGTTCTCAAATATTGGTTAAATTAGGTAATTTTTGTAAGCACATTCTGCCGTACATGTGGCTCTACAAACTTTTTGCGTACATTGTTATGCCACAGAGAAGCCAGCGAGAGTCTCGCCATCTTTTTATTCGTGAGGCCAAGAAGCTTTGCCAAAAAGAATTTAAACGTTGGTTTATTCTTGCTGCTGATGTAAATCCTTTAATGAAGTATTTTAAAGATCGAGAGTTACCCATTCCCACACTCTATTTAATGGGCGACAGAGATTACATGTTTATTAAGCCTGTTAAAGAAATGGTTGCGGCGCATAAGCTTAGTGTTTTACGAGAGATCCCAAACTGTGGTCATGTTTGTAATGTTGAGCGCCCTGAAGATTTCAATCAACATTCCATCGAATTTATTAAGCAGCAAACGGTTTCTGCTTAGCGCTGAATAAATCGATTGAGTAGGAGTAGGGGAGTTATTAAGGCTCCCCTATTTGATGTCCACATTGCCAACAAGCACCAAACTGCCCCTCGTTTACCTCATGGCACTTCGGGCACTGCCAATCTTGATACTCATTTCCATCGGATTGTTTGCGGTAGGCTTGTACTATTCCTTCTGCTTTTACTTGTTGTTTGGCGTCAAAAAGCCAGACATAAGGATCGGTATCATCACTAAACGGCAGCTCTCCTTTTAAACCGAAAATACCTTCTCCGCGGACTTCACAATAGACTTGCTCGGTTTTCAATAATTCGCACACGATATGCGCTTCTGCTGGGTTTTTAGCAATGAATATTTTCATTAAACACGTCCACTTACTAATTATGAGTTTTGCTGACTCGGTGTTGGCCTTACTTTATTCATAACCCATTTAGTGATGATTGGAAACAGCCCCAGTAATGCAAAAGAGGCCAATACCGCAGGTGAAACAATGCCTGACAGGCTTTCAATTGTGGCTAACTGAGTACCGGCGTTTAAGTAAACTGCAGTGCCTGGCAACATACCTACTTGGCTAGTAAGATAAAATCGACCTACAGACATTGGCGTTAAGCCCATCAACAAGTTGATAAGAAAGAAAGGAAATACCGGAATGAGACGTAAGGAAAATAGATAAAATGCTCCGTCTTTCTCGACGCCTTGGTTAATTGCGATTAACTTATTGCCAAACTTGTTTTGTACCCAGTCACGCAGCAAATATCGGCTGCTTAAAAATGCTAGTGTTGCACCCATAGTACTGGCGAAAGAAACCAGTAATAAGCTCGTCCAAAAACCAAATAGAGCCGCACCAAGTAATGTAACCACAGCTGCCCCAGGAATAGAAAAAGCGGTAATTGCAATGTAGGCAAAAAAGTAAATAGCTGCCGAAAAAACAAAGTTCTGATCGATGTATGTGGTCAGCTCTTCTTGTTGTGCTTTTGCATTTTCCAACGTTAAATACTGACTAAAGTTAACGCCTAAAAAGATAATGATCGCGACCAGGATTAGGCCTAATATCAGTTTCTTATTCATATTTATGATTCCAATTTGGGATATATATAATAAGACAGAAGGAAAGTCGAAAAAATTTCACAAAAAAACCGCAGATTAGACTGCGGTTTTACAAGATAGTTTTTAAGGCCGACTTTTATTGGAGGCCGTTCATCAACTCATCTCGGCGAGCTTGAGGTACAACGCTCCAATGAGTACCGTTAATAGCCCCTTCTAGTGCCCATAACAGCTCAATGTTGACGGTTGCAGAGTGCGTATCTCTTATCGCTTTATAAGCGTTAAGTGCACCTTCCTCTTCCAGTTTTTCTACTGACTCAATGCCTGCTTTTTTCAGCATGCGTTCAGTCGCCAGTCGTAAGTTAGGCAAATCTTTTAAGCGATTAGGCTTTGTAGTTGCTTGCTGTTCTTTTTCAAGCTTTGCCTTTTTCAACGATTGGTTAGCTACTTCGATTAAGCGTTCGCTAGACTCCCATAAATCGTTGGAAATTGCGTAGTACTTAGTAACGACTGGGAAGCCACGTTTCTTATAAACGTAAGGCTTTAGCCCTTGTTTCTCGAAGTCAGATGAAGTTTGTTGGTCTGCTCTTATATGAAGCTGATTATTTACAACTAGTGCAAACATTGTTTCATCAGCGAATAGTCCGAAGCCACCAAACATTGAGCGCGACTTGATATTACCAAGTGCCTCAAATAGCTTCATAGAGTCTTTGAGTATCGGTTTATCCATGTTTTGTTATCTCGGTGTAATTAATATTACGCCACCAAAAGTCAGGTCCGAGAGAGTAGCAAACATGCGCAAAAGCAATGTCATTACAGGGTAAAGTCATCGCTTGCACACTTGCCATCGGTAACCCCGCTACCTTCCATATAGTACTATGGTTCAGGCCGGAGGCTTTGCGTCCCACCCTTTCGAATGGTTTGCCCTGTGCGTGACAGAATGAGCATACTTCGTATATTGAATTAACATCACGTTTTACCCGTAAAAGTGTGATTCTGGTTCAATAAAAAGTGTCGACAAGCGCATATTTGTGCATATTTGAGAATAAGGCGGGATGACCTCGAGGTTGTGAGGGAGTGTGATTTACCTACATATAAAACAGAGACTTAGAGATTCGAGATTTTTTGTCTAACAAACCTAAGTCAGGGAAAAGTTATTTAGATACAAAAAATAAGCGCCCTTTTAGAGCGCTTATTTGACATCGTTATATTTGGCGAATTTTAGTTCATTTTCTTCACGGTGTTTCGAATTACAAGCTCAGGTTGCATTTCGAAAATTCGCTTTTCGTGTTCTTTATCTTTGATTCGCTCAAGTAGGATCTCGAACGCATTTTTACCCACACGACGTTTAGGTTGGTGGATAGTGGTTAACGGTGGAGAGAAGTATTCCGCAAGCTCGATGTTGTCGTAGCCGATCACTGAAATATCATCAGGAACTTTGATACCGTTTTGTTGTAGGCGGCTCATTAAGCCCAAAGCCATTGTGTCGTTAAAACAGAATACCGCTGTCGGACGTTTGTCCATTGCTGTAATTTTATCTGCGACTAAGACGGCCGTATCACATTCAAAGTTACCTTCAAGGATCCAATCTTCATTTACAGCTAGGTTTGCTTCGCTCATCGCGCGACGGAAACCTGCAATGCGCTCTTGGCAAGCAAGTTTTTCAAAATGACCGCTTAGACAAGCAATATCAGTATGGCCATTGTCGATCAGATGTTTGGTTGCGATGTAGCCACCTTCTTCTGAGTTATCCATGATCTTGTCCGCTTGTGAGCTTTCTGGACCCCAATCCATGACCACTTTAGGAATGTCGGCATGACGGTCAAGCATCTCTTTAAGCTCTTCGGTTAAGTCAGAACACATCACTAGGATGCCATCAACACGTTTTTCAGCCAGCATACGGATGTAATCGCGTTGTTTTTCGTAAATCCCACCCGTATTACACAGAATCAGAGTGTAGCCTTGGCGGTAACAGTAGCTCTCAACCCCGTCAATCACTTCTGAGAAGAATAGGTTGGTTGACTGCGTTACTAACATGCCAATCGTACGAGTTGAGTTGCACTTTAGGCTGCGTGCAACCGCACTTGGCGCGTAATTCAACTCGTCCACGGCTTTCATTACTTTTTCTTGCGTTGCTTCTGCAACGAAACGCGTTTTATTGATAACGTGCGAAACTGTCGTAGTGGAAACGCCGGCTAAGCGAGCAACGTCTTTTATAGTGGCCATAAATGGTGTCCTGTATCGAGCTACTGAAATATGTCGTGTTGGATGTACCTGATGCTCTAATGGTTTTACACCCAGCAATCTAAGGTTGGCGCTAAGTGTTTCGGCAGCGGTTGGTCCAAGTACGACAAAAGGGTACGTAGCAGCATCGGTCGATGAATTTTATCTTTTTTCTATCTGATTAGAAATTGCCATCAACCTGTTAAAAAACACAAAAACCGCTATATTTCAGCGGTTTACATATAAATCATATTTAATCGTTTGCGCTCACATTTTAGCCCTATGTGGACTGACTAGCAATGTTTTCAGCAAGAGATTTGTGTATTTGAAGTCACATTTTGACTGCTAAATAACCAAGCGTCTTTGAGCTAAGTTAAGGCAAACGAATAATATACCCAACTTACTTACATTCAGTTATTTCAGGTATACAGGAAGCCCGATAGGCGGGCTCCTTAAAAAATAGGCGGCAATTATTCCCCAATAAGGTAAGCGCTGTCTAGTTTACAAAATGCAACTAATAGTTTCGCGACGCTCGAGTAGAACCCAAATTCGTCGAATTGTTTACATTTGTCTGCAAACTGAGGTAGCCAAGACATCAACTGTTGCTGGATAAAGTCGTTTTGTTTAACGAAGGCTTCTTCCATGTGTTTTTCTTGCTCAAGTTCGTTTGAGCGGATAATCATGTTGCCGAGAAAGTCGAGTTCAACGGCTAAGTGGTCCGCAGGCTCTTTTAGATTTTCATCTACTTGAACGCCAAATTCTGCCATCAACTTTTCCATTTCCTCGGCTGGCTTGTCATTCAGCAAACCTGATTCACCGATGTACATCGATGCGTAAGGAAGAGCGCCGTATTTTTCTGTCTTCAAAAACAGTTCACAAAAGTCAGCAGCAAGCTCCAATTGAGCGTCTTCACGATCTTGCAATCGGTTTAGCGCATCAACGAGGCTATCAACGGCTGGTTTCAGCGACTCATTTTCACCTAAACCTGCTAGAAAACTACGAATTTCAACACTGTGGTAGGCTTCCAGCTCTTTCTCTGTTAGCTCTTTTGCGAACAAGCTCGAAAACCACCAGTAAATTTCAGCGCGTTTTTCATTAAAAGCTTTCACTTCTTGCATTTTGGGCTCCTGAATGATGCTTCAAGTTGTGCATCACAAAGTCAATTAGGGATATCCCCTAAGTGTAATCAATTAAAATGAATAGCAGTAACTATAATTATTATGTTTTATGGTCAAAAATTAACGTTTATTAATAGCGATGGGTAAGCTTGTTTTGAATCAATAAAAACGCTAAATCTTGCTTTTTAATGTATCTATGACTAGAAATGTTACTAGTTATGAATAGAATACGTCTTGGATAATAAGAAGACAGAAAAGTGGTGTAAATGAGCTATCACGTATTAGTCGTAGAAGATGATGTTGTAACTCGTAGTAAGCTTGCGGGATATTTCCAAAATGAGGGTTACCAAGTCAGCGAAGCAGAGAGTGGCGCAGAAATGCGTGAGGTCCTGCAAGCGGGTGATGTAGACCTAATCATGCTGGATATCAACCTGCCGGGTGAAGACGGCCTGATGCTTACTCGTGAATTACGTAGCCAATCGGATATTGGTATCATATTAGTAACAGGACGCACGGATAGCATTGATAAAATCGTAGGCCTAGAAATGGGCGCTGACGATTATGTGACAAAACCTTTTGAACTGAGGGAATTGTTGGTTCGCGTTAAAAACTTGCTGTGGCGTATTTCAGCAGCGCGTAGCGGTAGCGCGAAAGCGAACGAAACCAGTGAAGAACATATCGTACGTTTTGGAGAGTGGACATTCGACATTCAACGTCGTGCGCTGAGCCGTAACGGCGAACCCGTAAAATTGACCAAAGCAGAATACGAACTTTTGGTGGCGTTATCGTCTTACCCTAACCAGGTGTTAAGTCGCGAGCGTATTTTGAATATGATCAGCCACCGAGTTGATGCTCCCAATGATCGTACTATTGATGTTCTTATTCGACGTATGCGCGCAAAAATGGAGTTTGATCCAAAGAACCCGCAAATTTTTGTGACGGTGCACGGCGAAGGCTATATGTTTGCTGGTGATTAAACTGAACAAACCTAAGTCTTAAAAAGAAAAAGGAGAGCTTCGGCTCTCCTTTTTTGTGGTTTCAAGATAGTACTACTTTGCTTCAACCATTGGTGTTTGGCCGACAGTATCACGCAGTCTTTGCCAAATGCTGCCCAAGTACTCATGCCAATAAAGCTCTGTTTGTTCTAAGTAACGCGCTTTAGGTGAGTATTTATCCCAAGGTTGACTGATTTCGCTAATAGCTAAGAAGTTGGTCGGGGCTGGGATTGGTTTAATGCCTGCTGCGTTGAACTCATACAATGCACGGCTCATGTGACTCGCAGAAGTGACTAACACAATCTCCTTTTGTTGAACGAATGCAGCCGCTTGACGCGCCTCTTCCCACGTATCTTTCGCATCTTCTAATAAAATGATATCGGATTTCGCGACTCCCAACGCAAGGGCAACGTTCGCCATCATTCTCGCATGGCTAATTTCAGAACCGCCAGCATAGCCAGACAAAATTAATTTAGCACCTGGATACATTCTTAAAATACGAATGCCTTCAGTTAAGCGCATTAATGCTGCACGGCTTAACTGCGAGGTGGGTGGAATTTCGTCATCGATAACATGACCATTCCCTAAAACCATCACGTAGTCGATGGTGCCAGAAACTGGCAAAAAGGCTTTATGCTCTCGCTCTAATGGCATAAGCAGCTTGGTTGAAACAGGTTGGAAGGCAACAAGAAAAATGCCAACAAAAGAGAATAGAACAACGAAGCAGCCAGTTTTACGTTTTGTGGTAAAACTAATGAGAGCAAGACCCAACAAGCCTATCAGCAGCAATGCCGGAAGTGGCATAAGCAAGGCTGACACTACTTTTTTCAGCTCAAACATACATAAATAGTCCGAAAAAACATCAATTGATAATAAAAATGAGGGTACCCCTCTTTATTCCTGCTTTCCTTGTGCCAGAATAGCGGCACAATCCGTTATGATAACTCAGCAGAAGTGACAGAAGACCGCAATTTCGACGATATCGCCCACAAATTTGCAAAAAATATTTACGGCTCCGACAAAGGGGAGATCCGCCAAATCATTGTGTGGGAAGATTTTCTACAGATTCTAAGTGAATTAGATGCTGACCAGCAACCCCTAGAGGTGTTGGATGCTGGTGGTGGTTTGGCACAAATGTCGCAAAAGCTTGCTAAGCTCGGACATCGAATCGCTTTATGTGATCTATCTTCGGAAATGCTGCAGTTGGCTAAGCAGGATATTGAAAAAAACGGTTTGCTTGAGCAGTATCGCCTGATTCATTCGCCTGTCCAATCCATTGGTGAGCATATGGGTGAACAGGTGGATCTTGTTATGTTTCACGCCGTCATGGAGTGGTTGGTCGATCCTAAGGCCGCACTTGAAACGGTACTAGAACAAGTAAAACCGGGAGGCATCGCATCAGTGATGTTCTATAACCACCATGGTTTAGTCTATAAAAACGTGGTTTGTGGCAACATTCCTCATATATTAGACGGCATGCCTCACCGAAAAAGATTTAAACTACAGCCGCAAAAAGGCTTAAAACCTGAAGAAGTCTACCAATGGATAGAAGATTCAGGCTTTAGTATTTGTGGCAAATCTGGTATCCGCTCATTTAGTGATTACATAGGCAATATGCAATACATGGGCGATTACGAGTTTGAAGATGTGTTGGCGCTAGAAAAACAACTTTGTCGACAAGAGCCATACCTCTCATTAGGCCGCTACATTCATGTGTGGGCTAAAAAGAACGATAAACAGGAATAACAATGAGTGAGATGACTCTCAATGCTGCAGAGCAACCAATCGATGAGTTGGTTGGCTGGGTTAAGCAGCACGATTTCTCGTTGAACCTGACCACAGAGCGATTGGCATTCTTAATAGCCATTGCCGTACTGAGTAATGAAAGGTTCGATGAAGAATTGGGTGAAGGTGAATTGCATGATGCGTTTGCCATCGTCACTCGATTATTTGATGAGACTGGCGAAGCATCCGCTTTTCGTGCTAACAACGCCATCAACGAGATGGTAAAGCAGCGCCTTATTAGCCGTTTTGTCAGTGAGATTACTGATGGAGCGAGCATTTACCGCTTGTCGCCTTTAGCGATAGGAATTACCGATTACTACGTGCGTCATCGTGAGTTCTCGAAACTGCGCCTTTCTATTCAACTGTCTATGGTGGCAGATGAAATGGCGAAAGCGATTGAGGCAGCACAAAAAGGTGGCACACCGGGCCACTGGAAGAAAAACGTATACGGAGTTTTAAAATATTCTGTAGGCGAAATCTTCGATCAAATCGATCTTAACCAACGTGTGATGGATGAGCAGCAGCAATCTGTAAAACAACAAATTGCCGATCTGCTAAATAAAGACTGGCGCGAAGCGATCAACAACTGTGAAGCGCTCCTATCAGAAACATCAAGCACGTTGCGTGAACTTCAAGATACGCTGCAAGCCGCCAGTGATGAACTGCAAACTCAGATCCTAGATATTCAAGAAATTGTGTACGGCGATCCTGAGCTAGAGTTCATCGAAGAAGCGTTGTTTGGTCTGCAAATGAAGCTGGATCGAATCACAAGCTGGGGCCAGCAAGCGATTGACCTTTGGATTGGTTACGACCGACATGTGCACAAGTTCATCCGTACTGCAATTGATATGGATAAGAACCGTGCGTTTAGCTCGCGTCTACGTCAATCCGTCAAAGATTACTTCGATGCGCCTTGGTATCTGACTTATGCAGATGCGGAAAGGCTTTCTGACCTTCGTGATGAGGCGTTGGTGCTACGTGATGACGAAGTGACCGGCCAAGTTCCGATGGAAGTAGAGTATGAAGAATTTCAACAAGTCAATGATGAGTTGTCTGAACGAATTGGTGACATGCTAAAAGCGCATAAAGATCAAGGCACGCCAATCGACTTGAGTGTGGTATTGCGAGATTACCTTGCACAGCATCCTTACACTCATCATTTTGATTTAGCTCGCATTATTGTCGATCAAGCTGTGCGTCTAGGGTATTCAGAATCGGATTACCAAGCGATTCAACCAGACTGGAAAGCGATCAACGAATTTGGGGCAAAGGTACAAGCGAATGTCATCGACCGATACTAATGAATACATGTCAGATAAACTGGCAAAAGCAATTTCTAACCCTCTGTTCCCAGCGCTAGACAGCATGCTACGAGCAGGGCGTCATATCTCAAGTGAAGATCTGGATAACCACGCGTTGTTATCGGACTTCGAACTTGAGCTTTCTTCTTTCTACCAGCGCTACAATACCGAATTGGTGAAAGCGCCAGAAGGTTTCTTCTACCTTCGTCCTCGTTCAACTTCTTTGATTGGCCGCAGTGTGCTTTCTGAGCTGGATATGCTGGTGGGTAAGGTACTGTGTTTCCTTTACCTAAGCCCAGAGCGTCTTGCGCACGAAGGCATCTTCACTAACCAAGAGTTGTACGACGAGCTACTTGCTCTGGCTGATGAAAACAAGCTGATGAAGCTAGTGACGAACCGTGCTACCGGTTCTGACCTTGATAAAGAAAAGCTGTTTGAAAAAGTACGTACGTCACTTCGTCGTCTACGTCGCCTAGGCATGATCATCAACATCGGTGAGACTGGTAAATTCAGCATCAGTGAAGCTGTATTCCGCTTTGGTGCCGATGTACGTATTGGCGATGATATGCGTGAAGCGCAGCTACGTCTGATCCGTGATGGTGAAGCGGTAGTGCACACCAAAGAGCCAAGCCAAGGCAGCCTATTGTCTGAAGAAGAACAAGACGACCAAGCCCAAGAAGAAACAACAGAAGAGGGTGAAGCATGAGCATGATTGAACGCGGTAAATACCAATCGCTGACCATGGTCAACTGGAACGGCTTCTTTGCCCGTACTTTTGACATCGATGGTCTGGTCACCACGCTATCAGGTGGTAACGGTGCAGGTAAATCAACCACAATGGCGGCGTTCATCACCGCATTGATTCCTGACCAAACGCTACTGCACTTCCGTAACACAACCGAAGCGGGCAGCAGCCAATCGTCTCGCGACAAAGGTTTGTACGGTAAGCTACAACCGGGCGCGTGTTACGCGGCACTGGACGTGGTGAACTCACGTAACCAACGCCTATTGTTTGCAGTAAAACTGCAGCAAGTTGCGGGTCGTGATAAGAAAGTAGACATCAAACCGTTTGTTATCCAAGGTCTTCCAAGCCATGTGAAACCAACGGATATCTTGGTTGAAAGCGTATCTGCGACTCAAGCTCGTGTACGTCAAATCAACGAAGTAAAAGAATCGATCGCGGAATTTGAAGGCGTTCAGTTCAAAGCGTTCTCTTCTATCGTGGATTACCACGCACAAATGTTTGAATTCGGTGTGATTCCGAAGAAATTGCGTAACTCTGGTGACCGCTCTAAATTCTACCGCTTGATCGAAGCATCGCTTTACGGTGGTATTTCAAGTGCGATTACGCGCTCGCTACGTGACTACCTTCTGCCACAAAACGGCGGCGTGAAGAAAGCGTTCCAAGATATGGAATCGGCGCTGCGTGAAAACCGCATGACGCTAGAAGCGATCAAAACTACGCAAGCAGACCGTGACTTGTTCAAGCACTTGATTACAGAGTCGACCAACTACGTGGCAGCAGACTATATGCGCCATGCCAACGAGCGTAGTAAAAAACTAGAACAGACACTGTCTTTGCGTTCAGAGTTATTTGGTTCTCGCGAGACCTTGATTGAGCAAAACAACCTGCTTAACCGCGTTCAAGAAGAGCTGGAACTGCTGATCGAATCAGAATCTTCTTTAGAGCAAGACTACCAAGCGGCTTCGGATCACTTGCAACTGGTGCAAAACGCGCTGCGTCAGCAAGAGAAGATAGAACGCTACCAAGAAGATCTTGAAGAGCTGAGCGAGCGTCTTGAAGAACAAATGATGGTAGTGGAAGAAGCGCAAGAACGCGTGATGATGGCTGAAGAGCAAGCGACCGTTGCAGAAGAAGAGGTGGATAGCCTTAAGACGCAACTTGCTGATTACCAGCAAGCTCTTGACGTTCAGCAAACTCGCGCCCTTCAATATCAACAAGCAGTTCAAGCGCTGGAGAAAGCGAAGCAGCTACTTGGCGATGACAGCCTAACGGCGGAATCGGCTCAAGCGCTTGTCTCTGAGCTTAAGAGCAAAGAATCAGAAAACACCAATGCGTTGCTATCGGTTAAGCACAAACTGGACATGTCTTCTGCAGCGGCAGAGCAGTTTGAAACCGCGCTTAAACTGGTACAAAGCATCGTTGGTCAAGTTGAGCGCAAAGACGCGTCTGAACATGCGAAAACCGCAATTGCGAAAGCGCGTGAGTCACAACAAATCGCACAAAACGAACAGCAATGGCGAGCACAACACCGTGATCTCGAACGCAGCCTTAACCAGCAGCGTCAAGCACGTGAACTGGTTGCTGAATACAAAAAACAATATCACGTTGAACTAACCGATGAGGTTACGTTTGAACAAGAACGTGAACGTCATGCGACGCAAATCGAATCACTAGAGATAGCTCAAGAAGAAGTTCGTGATCAGTGCGGTGAACAGCGCCGTCTAGAGCAAAACGCGGTGGCAGAAATCAGTAAGCTTGAAGCAATAGCACCAGCTTGGATTGCGGCGAACGATGCGCTAGAGAAACTGAGAGAGCAGAGCGGTGAAGAGCTTGAGGATCGCCATGCGGTAATGAACCACATGCAAGTTGTCCTTGAGCAAGAAAGGGAGCTGTCTTTAGCTAAAGATAAGCTTGCTGAGCGTCGCAGTCAGCTTGACACTGAGATTGAACGTCTTGCTTCTCCTGGTGGTTCAAACGACCCTCGCCTGAAAGGTTTGGCTGATACTTTAGGCGGTGTATTACTGTCTGAGATCTACGATGACATCACGATTGATGATGCGCCTTACTTCAGTGCGATGTACGGTCCGGCTCGTCACGCTATCGTTGTTTCTGACCTGTCAGGTATCGAAGAGAAACTGGTAGAGCTAGACGACTGTCCAGAGGACTTGTACATCATTGAAGGTGACATCGATGCCTTTGATGACAGCTCGTTCGATGCAGAAGAGTTAGAGGGCGCGGTTTGTGTTCGCATGAACGATCGCCAAATGCGTTACTCTCGCTTGCCTGAGATCCCATTGTTTGGTCGTGCAGCACGTGAGCAGCGTCTTGAGTTGCTGCGTAACGAACGAGAAGAAGTGGTAGAGAAACACGCAAAAGCGGCGTTTGATTCTCAGAAAATGCAGCGTTTGTACCAAGCATTTAACCAATTTGTGTCTAACCATATTCAAGTTGCTTTTGACGCCGATCCAGAACAAGCACTCGCAACCATTCGTGATAAGCGTAACCAAATCGCTCGCGTGCTGGCGGATCTGGATGCAAAAGAGCAGCAGCAACGCTCTCAGCTTCAAACTAGTAAGCAAGCACTGTCTTCTCTGGACAAGTTATCATCACACATGGTGCTTGTTGAAGATGAATCATTGCAAGCGCGTTTTGATGAGCTAGAAGAGAAAATCGCTCAGCTTGCAGAGGCGAAAAACTTCTTAAACAACCATGCAAAAGCCGTCGCGCAACTAGAGAATATTGCGTCTGCGCTTGATGCTGACCCAGAGCAATTTGATGCACTAGAAGCAGAATACAAAGCGGCAGATGAACAGTTACAAGATCTTAAGAAGCAAATCTTTGCACTCTCGGATCTGGTTGAACGTCGTCACTACTTCGCTTACTCAGATTCAGTAGACCTATTGAACAAGAGCAGCGAACTGAGCGAGCAGCTAAAAGCGAAATTGGTTCAAGCTGAACAAATGCGTACTCGCTCTCGTGAAGAGTTGAAACAGTCGCAAGGTCAAATGAACCAATACAACCAAGTATTGGCGTCATTGAAGAGCTCACACCAAGCGAAACTGGAAACGGTTCAAGAGTTCAAACAAGAGCTGCAAGAGTATGGCGTAAATGCCGACGAAGGTGCGGAAGAGCGTGCAATGCGCCGTCGTGACGAGCTGCACGAACGCTTACATACTTCACGTAGTCGTAAGAGTGAATACGAGCGCACGATAACGTCGACCGAGCTTGAGATGAAAGGCTTAGCGAAACGTCTGAAGAAAGTGCAGAAAGAATACGCAGAGCTGCGCAAATTTGTCGTTGCAGCGAAAGCGGGTTGGTGTTCAGTACTTCGCTTAGCGCGTGAAAACGATGTTGAGCGTCGTCTACACAAACGTGAACTGGCGTATATGTCGGCAGATGAATTGCGTTCCATGTCGGATAAATCATTGGGTGCGCTGCGTCTTGCTGTTGCAAACAATGATGACTTGCGTGATGCACTCCGTTTGTCTGAAGACAACGCTCGCCCAGAGCGTAAAGTTCTGTTCTACATTGCGGTATACCAACACCTTCGTGAGCGTATTCGTCAGGATATCATCCGTACTGATGACCCAGTTGAAGCAATCGAAGAGATGGAAGTGGAACTGGCGCGTCTAACGGAAGAGCTAACGCAACGTGAAAACCGCCTAGCGATCAGCTCTGAGTCGGTAGCGAGCATCATCAAGAAGACGATTCAGCGTGAGCAAAACCGTATTCGTATGCTGAACCAAGGCTTGTCGAACATCTCGTTCGGTCAGGTCAAGGGCGTACGTCTAAACGTGAAAATTCGCGAAAGTCACGAAGTGCTACTGAACGGTCTAGCGACACAACAAGAGCAGCATAAAGATCTGTTCGAATCGACTCGCTTTACCTTCTCTGAAGCAATGGCGAAACTGTTCCAACGTGTGAACCCACATATCGATATGGGTCAACGTTCTCCTCAGGTTCTGGGTGAAGAGCTACTGGATTACCGTAACTACCTAGAGCTAAGTGTAGAAGTGAACCGTGGTACAGATGGCTGGCTACAGGCTGAGTCTGGCGCACTATCAACAGGTGAAGCGATCGGTACCGGTCAGTCAATCCTACTGATGGTAGTGCAAAGCTGGGAAGAAGAGTCTCGTCGTCTACGCAGCAAAGACATTGTGCCTTGTCGTTTACTCTTCTTGGATGAAGCAGCGCGTCTGGATGCGAAATCGATCGCGACATTGTTCGAATTGTGTGACCGTCTGGATATGCAACTTCTTATCGCGGCACCAGAAAACATCAGCCCAGAGAAAGGTACTACCTACAAGTTGGTGCGTAAGGTGTTTAAAGACCATGAGCACGTACACGTAGTTGGTCTACGTGGTTTTGGTCAAACGGATAAGCCTAAGACCGAAGCGCAAGAGATGATCGAAGAGTTTGAATCGTAAACTTCGAATCTAGCAAAACGCCCGCAATGAACGCGGGCGTTTTTGTATTTGTTAGCGTATAAAATAAGCCGAGACTGTAGGACGACAGTCTCGGCTTATTAATAGAACTTAGCGGGGAGGCTAAGTTCTATTCCTCTGAAATATCGTCTCTGATATCGATCATTTCAGCAAGCTCTTCAAGTGCTTGGACAGAAAGCTCAGACAAGCGTTGTAAATGCTGGTCTAAGCTCTCTTGTTCTTCAAGCTCTGGTTCATCGTTATCTGTTTCTTTTGTTAGCATTTCTCAACCTCTCAAGTTGAGTAAGGGGAGACCTCATCATACTCAAAAGTTAAAGGAGAAAAGAAACGATCTATGTTGATTCTGTTAGCTCGATCATTGATTCAAGTTATAGGTGAGATAGGTTTGTTTAATAAGATGAGTAGGTAGACGGTTTTGGAAACGGAAACAAAAAACGCCAGCAATCCGAACAATTACTGGCGAATGATATTATGATTGGCGATTAGAACTGCGGTTTTACCCCAAACTGCTCTGCTGCGTAGGCGACACGTTCAATCGGCTTTGGATACTCGGCAGGTGTGCCGAGGCTCTCTATGTGTTTCAAACGAGGAAGCAAGCCTGCACCATTGGCGATTTGGATTGCCAAGCCAGGACGAGCGTTGAGCTCTAAAACCATAGGTCCTTCCTCTTTATCCAGCACCATATCCGTACCCATGTATCCCAACCCTGTCATCTCCCACGCACTAGACGCAAGCTCAAGCAAGCGCTCCCAGTGCGGGACTTGGAGGGTAGAAAGGTCTTTGCCTGTATCCGGATGGTGGGTGACTGGATGGTCGAATTGCACCGCTCGGATTGCTTTACCTGTGGCGATATCAATGCCCACGCCCACAGCGCCTTGGTGAAGGTTTGCTTTACCGTCCGACGCCGCCGTAGAACAGCGCATCATTGCCATAACAGGGTAGCCTTTAAATACGATGATTCGAACATCAGGCACGCCTTCATAACTGAAGCCATCGAAACAATCATCAAACTTAATCAGATTCTCAACGACTGCGACGTCGTTTTTACCACCAAGAGAGAAAAGGCCAGCAAGCGCATTACTGATATGACGTTCAACTTCGTCCTTACCAATTGTAGAGCCGGAAGGTTTGGTATAGACCCCATCTTTATGCGAGGTAATAACCAAAATACCCTTACCACCACTACCTTGAGCGGGCTTGATAACAAAACCAGGCCAATCTTGCACCATCTTATGGATGGTCTTTACTTCTGCTTGGTTATGAATAACGCCGATCAGGGCAGGGACTGTCGCCCCTGCTGCCTGCGCAATAATTTTAGTCTTGAGCTTGTCATCAACTAATGGGTATTTAGAACGATCATTGTAACGGCCGATATAACTGTGGTTACGTTTGTTCATTCCCATAATGCCTTTATGGCGAAGCTTAGCTGGCGAAGTAAAACTTTCGAACATCGTTTAGTCCTCCGCTAGTGGTTTGAAACGACGTAACTCAGTTAGACGGTAACCTGTGTAAGTACCTAGCAATAGAATACCGGCCAGAACAATCAACTGTAGACCAATGAAGTTAAAGGTTAGATGCTGAATGTATGAGTTCGTCATCGCTAAGTAAACCAATACTGCGGTGAGCAGTGAGCCCCCACCTTGCAGAGCGACTTCTTTCGCGCCTTCTTCTTCCCATAGGATAGACATACGTTCAATTGTCCAAGACAAGATGATCATAGGGAAGAACGTAATTGTTAAGCCTTCCGTTAAGCCCATCTTAAATGCGACTACTGTGAACACCGAAATGATCATAATAACGGTAATAATGACCGCTGATATCCGTGCTACAAGCAGTAAGTTCAACCTCGATAAGTAACTTCGAATAATCAAGCCTGTGCCAACGATCAGTAAGAAACCGACAATACCCGTTAATAACTGGGTTTGAACAAACGCAACAGCAATCAGTACTGGCATGAAAGTACCGGATGTTTTTAGACCGATAATCACACGCAAGAACACCACGATAAGGGCACCGATAGGGATCAGCATGATGGTCTTAAACATTGCTTGTTCTTCAAGAGGCAAGCTATGAATTGAAATATTCAGCAGCCCATCAGCTTCTATCTTGTTGTTCGTCGCTTGCTGTGGAGTCATTTCTTGCTTGATCATTGAGAAATGAACTTGGCTATTTTTACCACCAACAAGATCAAGCAGGGATACATTCGACTCATCCCAAACTAATAAGTTTGGTTTCACGGCTTTCTGCTCGGAATTCGGTGAGAACAGCACCCAATCTTTACCTGACCAAACCTGAACCATTGGTTGAATGGTTTGGCGTCGACGGCCATCTTCTAATTCAATCACACCAACTGTTTTGCTTTGGATGCCAGCCGTTAGCAGAATATTGTGCAATGCATCAGTACGGCTGAAGTCATTCAGTAGTAGCGATGAGTTTTGACTGTCTGGGTCATTAAGCGCTTTGATGAGTTCACGAGTAAAGGTCACATTGTCGGCAGAACGACTCATCGCACGCTCAACAAGGGCATTTGCCGCCGCAGCTTGTGGCGCTGATAGAGTTGGTGGCGTAATGTCTTCAGTTGGTGGTAGAGGCGTAACTTTAGCCTGAGGGTCCACTAAGAACTGCGCTTTGTAGTAAATGGTTTGAGGACCTTTGGCCTGACGAATTGACCACTCGGCACGACGTCCAGAATCAGAATTAATGTAGGAAACGCCATAACCAGAAGAGGAAGCGGATTCACCGATAAGCGTATAACCACTTTGTGTATGAGGTGCTGCGAGTGAAGCTTTGACTTCATTGCCGTTAGCATTGAACTCAATACGTGCCTCTACATCCCATACCTGACGAGTTTCGCCTGGTGTCCAAGGCACGCCGTAGTTTTCATGTCTGAAAACACTCAAAGCAATGCCCGCAATCACCAATAAGATGATTGAAAGGTAAAACGGTATTTTTGACGTCATAATCTACCTTATTATTTTTTATCTTCGTCCGTTTGGATATAGGTACGACTTACATCGACAAGTGCGATGTCGCGCATAAATTCTCTACCCAGTAAAATAGGATGGTTCATATGCGAGCGATCTGCCAACGTAAATTGCGCTTTTTCATGAATTTTTCCAACGCGCACCCAAAGTTCGACTACAGCGCGACGTTCTAGTTCTTCACTGGTAACTTGGCGAATTTTTACGTAACGAATGACTGGCGCTTCGATCCAAGTATTTTTTTCTTCTTCAGATTTACTGGTATCTGCCAGGTGGAATCGAACCCAGTTTTTGCCGTTTCTTTCGAACTCTTCAATATCAACTGCATTTAAAGATGAGGTTGCGGCACCGGTGTCGACACGTGCATCAAAAGTCTGCTTAATGGAGTCGATAGTGACCTTTTCAATTGAGCCAAGGACAATATCATGAGTTGGTGTTGGTTCCACAGGAGCAGGAGATTGGACAATAATCGGCTCTTTTGGCTTTTTCACTTCTGCCATTGCTTCATCACGAAATGTCAGAAGTTCAACCTGTAGTTTATCGACTTGTTCTTCAAGGCTGTCGATATAGTCCGATTGGTTGCTGAGCTGAAGCTCTAAGTTAGTAATGCGATTATTGACATTCGCTTCTGAAGTTTGAATAGCCGCTAACGTTTCTTGGTGGTACTGTTCGCCTTTGGTTAGTGAGCATCCAGATAGTAAGGCGATGGCAACAATCGGGGTCAATCGTAATAACATTGAAAACCTTGGGATTGGATTAAGTTGTTTATTTTTTAGGAGTTTAGCTCATATCGATAAAGCCTCACAAGTAAGAATGTTTCTCTATTACTTATTGTTTGAGGAATAGTGATGAAAAGCTAAAAATCAAGGACATAAAAGCGCATCCTTATTTAGAGCGTGCTTATGTTTTGATGTAACAAATGGACTCGAAAAACAAACACGCTCAGTACGAGGGAAGAGGGTAATGTCTTAATTCGTAAAATGAGTTAAGACAATGTCAGGAATCTCAGCGAATTATGGTTTGCGAGCGACAAGAACCGCGCGGCGAGGGGCAGGGTAACCTTCTACAGTCTTGCTTGGGTCGTTCGGATCTAGATAGTCTGGTAGAGAGTTATGCGTCATCCAATCTGTGGTACGTTGTTCATCAACCGAAGTGACATTTTCATCAACGATGCGCACATCTTCAAATCCTACCAACTCTAACCATACTTTCAGCGCTTTTGCTGAAGGGAAGAAATAGACATTGCGCATTTGTGCGTAACGAGAAGTTGGAACTAACACTGAATTCTCATCACCTTCAATCACTAGTGTTTCTAATACGAGTTCACCACCAGACACTAATTGATCTTTTAGCTGCACTAAGTGATCCAGTGGAGAGCGACGGTGGTAAAGCACGCCCATGCTGAATACCGTGTCGAACGCTTCTAACTTAGGTAGTTGTTCAATACCCAACGGCAGTAGGTGCGCACGTTGGTCATCTCCCATTAGTTTACGAATTGCTTCGAACTGAATTAGGAACAGGTGAGATGGATCGATACCGACGGTTAAGCGTGCACCTTCACCCAGCATACGCCACATGTGGTAGCCGTTACCACAACCAACATCGAGTACGCTGCGGTTCTTTAATGGAGAAATATGCGGAAGCACGCGGTCCCATTTCCAATCACTGCGCCACTCAGTATCAATATGAATGCCGTGTACGTGGTATGGCCCTTTGCGCCATGGGTGGAATGTACGAAGTAAGTTCTCTAATTTCTTCAGCTCACCTTCATGGAAAGGAGTGTCGTTGCTGATGGTCACTGAATTCTTGATGTCAATTTGATCCGGTGAGCCTTCTGGAATCTTGTTCAGTGCTTTCAACCAGCGACCAAAGTCACCGTGCTCTGCATTTTGCCAATCCGTTAGCTGCTGTGGTAGCACATTGAGCCAAGGTTGAAGACGTGTGTCTTGGGCAATCAATTGGTAGAAGTTTGCAAAGTTAAACATAGTTAGTTAATCGCTGAGTTGATGGTATTAAAATTATTAAATAACAGCCTAAAGTGGCGTGATTCAGGGCCTTTGTATGCACGGTTTATTTAATTGCGAACATGGAGCCAAAGTTAAAGCATTGGAACCAAACATCGTAGCTAGAAAAGCCAATTTTAGCGAAACGCTCTTTATGCTCTTTCTTTGAATCTGGGCGCATTACGTTTTCTATCGCGCTGCGCTTTTGGCTGATTTCTAGTTCGCTATAACCATTTGCACGTTTAAAGTCGTGGTGAAGGTCAATTAATAACTCGTTTGACACTTCATCTTCGAAGACGAATTTCTCCGACAAAATCAAAATTCCGCCTGGACGTAGACCTGCGTAGATTCGTTCAAGCAGGGCGTAACGATCGTCTGGAGAAAGAAATTGCAGAGTAAAGTTCAGTACGACAACTGATGCGTTTTCAATATCGATATTACGAATATCCGCTTCAACCACATCTACAGGAGTATCGCTTCGGTACGCGTTTACATGTAATTTGCAACGCTCAACCATTGCAGGTGAATTGTCGACCGCAATGATCTTACAGCCTTCTTGTTTGATATGACGACGCATAGACAGCGTAGCAGCACCCAAAGAGCAACCTAGGTCGTAGATGTTTGAGTGAGGTTTTACAAAACGCTCTGCCAGCATACCAATTGCAGAAATAATGTTGCTGTAACCCGGCACCGATCGTTGAATCATGTCAGGAAATACTTCCGCTACGCGTTCATCGAACGTGAAATCCCCAATTTTATCGATTGGAGCCGAAAAAATAGTATCTGGATTGCTCTTAGGGTTCATAACCAAGTCTCTGCATACAAGCCGCCTGAAAACGTTAGGCATCAAAAAAGGCGCGTATTTTATGGGAATTTCACGCCTCTGTCATGTGTTGCGTTAGAACATCTGCAACTGCGAGTTGCCATCGTTAGCTGGGAAAGAGGCTAAGTCAGGAAGTGTTATACGCTTTTGTATGTCTTTATACAGATTGGCTGCCAACTCCGGCGCAATTATATTGTCCGCAGTATGGATCATGACATACGGCTGTTTACCTTCTGCAATCCATTGCGGCAACTTGCTGAGCCATGGTGTAAAAAACTCGTAATTTTGCTGTTCTTCTGGATGACCAATAAAGCGAACCAAAGGATGTGAAGCGGTAGCAATAGCGTGGACTGGTACTCTTGGTTTTTTCATTTGCGCATCAATGATCGCTTCATTATCTGGCTTAGCGGCAAAGACAGGGCGGCTATCCATAATAATGCGGTCAATGTTATTTTCTACTAACCATTGGTTAAGCGCTCGCTCTTCTTCACCTTTGGAGAAAAATGCCATATGACGAACCTCAACACCAAGAGGGAAGTTAGGTGGAAAGCTCTCACAGAACTTTTTCAGTTGATCAAGGTGCTCAGGACCAAATGCGGCTGGCAATTGAATTGTCCATTGCCCCACACGGTCATGCAACGGCTCCATAACTTTCATGAAGTCTCTCAGTTGTTCGCTGCAACCTCTTAGCATTTGCTCATGAGTGATGGCTTTAGGAAGTTTGAAAGTAAAGCGAAAATCATCGTGGGTTGCTGCTCTCCAGTTTTGCACTGTGTTGAGCGTCGGCGTGGCATAAAATGTCGTGTTGCCTTCCACGGTATGGAACACCTGTGCATACTTTTCTAAACGTTCAGCGGGCTTTGTCCCGCTGCCGTAAAAGCTTTGTTGCCATTGATTGTGCGACCACATCGTCAATCCAAGTCGAAGAGGTAAGTTATCCATTATTCTTTACTGCTTGCTACTCGTGTGAATACTTTACGAGAGTTTTGCTGAAATAGGTAATTTCACGCTATAATCCCCACCAATTTTTTCGCTTTGGTGCGCTTTTGAACATTTGTTGTACTAAAAAGCACCAGTGAATGATAAAACACACGTAATTGTATGTTGAGTAGTCGATTTTCGTGGACATTCAGCGTATAACTGAATCTTTACTCTGCTTGGCAATGAGGCTGACAGAGCGTAGTTAACAACATTTGAGAGATTGGGAATTTCATTATGCGTACCCATTACTGTGGTCACCTGAACAAGTCCCTTGCAGGACAAACTGTAGAACTTTGCGGCTGGGTTAACCGTCGTCGTGATTTAGGCGGTCTTATTTTTATTGATATGCGAGATCGCGAAGGTATCGTTCAGGTAGTTGTTGATCCAGATATGGCGGATGCGTATGAAGTGGCTAACACACTTCGTAATGAATTCTGTATCAAACTAACGGGTGAAGTACGCGTTCGTCCAGAAAGCCAAGCAAACAAAGACATGGCAACAGGTGAAGTTGAGATCCTTGCGACAGGTCTTGAAATCATCAACCGCAGTGACGTTTTGCCTCTAGATTTCAACCAAAAGAACTCTGAAGAGCAACGTCTGAAGTACCGTTACTTAGACCTTCGTCGTCCAGAAATGAGTGACCGCATCAAGCTACGTGCTAAAGCATCTAGCTTTGTTCGTCGTTTCCTAGATGACAACGGCTTCCTAGATATCGAAACACCAGTACTAACGAAAGCGACACCAGAAGGCGCGCGTGACTACCTAGTACCTAGCCGTGTTCACAAAGGCAGCTTCTACGCGCTTCCTCAGTCTCCACAGCTATTCAAACAGCTTCTAATGATGTCTGGTTTTGACCGTTACTACCAAATCGTTAAGTGTTTCCGTGATGAAGACTTACGTGCTGACCGTCAACCAGAATTCACTCAGATCGATATCGAAACGTCATTCATGACGGCTGACCAAGTACGTGAAGTGACGGAAAACATGGTTCGCGATATGTGGCAAGAGCTACTAAACGTAGACCTAGGTCAGTTCCCAGTAATGCCATTCAGCGAAGCGATTCGCCGTTTCGGTTCTGACAAGCCAGACCTACGTAACCCGTTAGAGTTAGTTGATGTCGCTGACCTAGTGAAAGACGTTGAGTTCAAAGTATTCTCTGGCCCAGCAAACGATGAGAAAGGTCGCGTTGCCGTTATTCGCGTTCCAGGTGGTGCATCTTTGACTCGTAAGCAAATTGATGGCTACGGTGAATTCGTTGGTATCTACGGTGCGAAAGGTCTAGCATGGATGAAGGTTAACGACCGTGCTGCAGGCATGGAAGGTATCCAGTCTCCAGTGGCTAAGTTCCTAAACGAAGACGTGATCAACGCTATCCTAGATCGCACTCAAGCGGAATCTGGTGATATCATCCTATTTGGCGCTGATAAAGCGGGTATCGTTGCAGAAGCTATGGGCGCACTGCGTCTGAAGCTAGGTAAAGATCTAGAGCTAACTGACGAATCTGCATGGGCTCCACTGTGGGTCGTTGACTTCCCAATGTTCGAAGAAGATGACGAAGGCAACCTACACGCGATGCACCACCCATTCACGTCACCTCTAGGTGTGACTGCGGAAGAGCTAAAAGCGAACCCAGCTGCGGCAAACTCTAACGCTTACGATATGGTTCTAAATGGTTACGAAGTTGGCGGCGGTTCTGTTCGTATCCACAACGCAGATATGCAAGAAGCCGTATTTGATATTCTAGGCATCACACCTGAAGAGCAACAGCTTAAGTTCGGCTTCCTGCTTGATGCACTAAAATTCGGTACGCCTCCACACGCTGGTCTTGCATTCGGTCTTGACCGTCTAGTGATGCTGCTATGTGGTACCGAGAACATCCGTGATGTTATTGCATTCCCGAAAACAACAGCAGCGGCGTGTCTACTAACAGACGCACCAAGCATTGCGAACCCAGCAGCGCTAGAAGAGCTAGCAATCGCAGTGACTGCAGCGAAAGAAAAAGACGCAGAATAAGCGCACAACATTTGAAGAAAACTCCCGCAACTGCGGGAGTTTTTGTTTAAATAAACCTAAGAAACTTCCAAAGCAATTTCCCAAGCAACGCTTTTTAGCTCATGTTTGCTATTAAGCGTCAAAATACATTAAAAGGTGAATTATGGCAGGTCATAGTAAATGGGCGAATATTCGTCACCGTAAAGCAGCGCAAGATGCGAAGCGCGGCAAAATCTTTACCAAATTAATCCGTGAAATCGTTGTTGCTGCAAAAGAGGGAGGCGGTGAGCCAGAAAATAACCCACGTTTGCGAGCTGCAATTGATAAAGCGTTGTCTAACAACATGACGCGTGACACTGTCAACCGCGCTGTCAGCCGAGGTGCTGGTGGTGAAGGCGATGACAATATGGAAACCGTAATCTATGAAGGTTATGGTCCGGGTGGCACTGCGGTCATGGTCGAATGTATGACGGATAACCGAAATCGCACAGTATCTGGCGTACGCCATGCGTTCTCGAAGTCAGGAGGCAATCTGGGTACGGATGGTAGTGTAAACTATCTTTTCGACAAGAAAGGCGTGATCTCATACACCCCAGGTTTAGATGAAGATGCGGTGATGGAAGTGGCGTTAGAAAGTGGCGCTGATGACATCGAAACATCAGAAGATGGCTCGATTGATGTTTACACCGCGCCAAGCGATTTTGGACTCGTAAAAGATGCCCTTGATGCTGCAGGTTTTGAGGCGGAAAACGCCGAAGTGTCGCTTATCCCTTCAACGAAAGCAGAACTGGATGTGGACACTGCGCCAAAACTGCTTCGTTTGATTGACGCTTTAGAAGATCTGGACGATGTTCAGGAGGTTTATCACAACGGTGACATCTCTGACGACGTTGCAGCCTCTCTAGAGTAAACTCAATGTGCAGTGAGCGGTATTCGCTCCGAAGTTAGAAAGTAAGCTAGAAGTAATAATAAGAAATTGAGGCCGTATTCGGCCTCCTTTTTAGGAACATTCATGTCAATTATTTTGGGCATTGACCCAGGTTCACGCATTACCGGTTATGGGGTCATTCGTCAAAATGGACGCCATTTGCAATACCTTGGTAGTGGCTGTATTCGTACTTCAGAAAAAGAACTTCCGGGCCGTCTTAAGCAGATTTACGCTGGCGTCACGGAAATCATTACTCAGTTTCAACCGGACGTATTTGCGATTGAACAAGTGTTTATGGCTAAAAATGCGGATTCAGCATTAAAGCTTGGCCAGGCTCGTGGCAGCGCAATTGTTGCTGCGGTGAATGCAGAGTTGCCGGTATACGAATACGCCGCGCGTCTTATTAAGCAAGCTGTAGTAGGTACTGGTGGTGCGGACAAAGCGCAAGTTCAGCATATGGTTCAGCAGATGCTTAAACTGCCCGCCAAGCCTCAAGCGGATGCAGCCGATGCTTTAGGTGTGGCGATTTGTCATGCCAATACGAACAAAACCCTCGTTGCCTTAGCGGGCAAAGCAACCAGTGCCAGAAAAGGGCGCTACCGATAAAATTAACTGGATGTCTATCCAGTTCTTTATTATCCTGTCGCAAATTCATTTCCAAAGAGTATTTATAGTGATTGGACGTCTTCGTGGCACACTGATTGAAAAACAACCACCTGAAGTATTAATTGAAGTTAATGGCATTGGTTATGAAGTCCAGATGCCAATGAGCTGTTTTTACGAGCTGCCAAATGTTGGCGAAGAAGCCATTATTTATACTCACTTTGTCGTCCGTGAAGATGCACAATTGCTATACGGTTTCAACACAGTAAAAGAACGAGCACTTTTCCGTGAAGTGATCAAAGCCAATGGCGTTGGTCCTAAACTCGGTCTTGGTATTCTCTCTGGTATGACAGCAACGCAATTTGTTACTTGTGTGGAACATGAAGACGTTTCTACGCTGGTTAAGCTTCCAGGCGTTGGCAAGAAAACCGCAGAGCGATTGGTTGTTGAAATGAAAGACCGATTGAAAGGGTGGGGCGCTGGCGATCTATTTACACCATTTACGGATGCTGCTCCTGCGGATTCTGGTGCGACATCCAACAACGCGGAAGAAGAGGCAATTAGCGCACTTCTAGCTTTGGGTTACAAGCCGACTCAAGCATCGAAAGTGGTGTCTCAAATTGCTAAACCGGACATGAGCAGTGAGCAAATGATCCGTGAAGCTCTAAAATCAATGGTGTAACGCTGGTTTCACAGTGAGCATTTGTTCAAGATAACTCATTCTCTAAGGTTAATGCCAATCGCTTAACGATGTTTTTTGTGTCATTCCAGCGAGCCTAGCGAGACTGGGAATCTAATAGCAGCACGCTGAGCGGTTAATGAAACAATTTGACCATAAACCGCTCGGATAGAAGATCCTGTATCACGCTCCTTCGTCGCTGTACAGGATGACGAGATATAGAAATATGCCACTTGCTGTTAAACGAGCGGCATTATTCTCTCAGGTAACCATTTTTCAAGGTAAAAAGATGATTGAAGCCGATCGTTTAATCGCGCCAGAAAACCCTGCCTTTCGTGATGAAGATGTCATTGACCGTGCTATTCGGCCAAAAAAATTAGCGGATTACCAAGGTCAGGACCATGTCCGTGACCAAATGGAGATCTTCATTAAAGCTGCTCAGTTACGTAGCGAAGCACTTGATCACCTTTTGATTTTTGGTCCTCCAGGTTTGGGTAAAACCACACTTGCGAATATCGTTGCCAATGAAATGGAAGTGAACATTCGCACCACTTCGGGCCCTGTACTTGAGAAAGCAGGGGATTTAGCCGCGTTACTAACCAACCTAGAAGAAAACGATGTGTTGTTCATCGATGAGATTCACCGCTTAAGCCCGATGGTTGAAGAGGTGCTGTATCCGGCGATGGAAGATTATCAACTGGATATTATGATCGGTGAAGGTCCGGCCGCTCGTTCTATTAAGATCGATTTGCCGCCGTTTACTTTGATTGGTGCAACGACCCGAGCGGGCTCTTTAACGTCACCATTACGAGACCGTTTTGGTATTACTCAGCGTCTTGAATTTTATAAGATAAAAGACCTACAAGATATTGTGCAGCGCAGCGCGGATTGTTTAGGTTTGTCAATGGAACCTGAAGGCGCATTGGAAGTGGCAAGACGTGCACGTGGCACACCACGTATTGCTAACCGTCTACTACGTCGTGTTCGCGATTATGCGGAAGTGAAAGGAAATGGTCACATTTGTGCAGAGGTTGCCGACAAAGCGCTGAATATGCTTGATGTGGACGCCGAAGGTTTCGATTACATGGACCGCAAACTACTACTCGCAATTATGGAGAAATTTGGTGGTGGTCCGGTCGGACTCGATAACATGGCGGCAGCGATTGGTGAAGAAAAGGATACCATCGAAGACGTTCTTGAGCCTTATCTTATTCAGCAAGGTTATTTACAACGCACTCCACGTGGAAGAATCGCGACAGATCGTGCGTATTTGCATTTCGGAATTGAAAAATAAGATTCCCGCGCTGGGCCTTTGCTGCCCAGCGCTTCATTAAAGTTGACCAAACTCACATTTTTTGAATTTCTTCTCATACCAGTTTAGTAAGTAAAAAGCATTGATTGTTAACTCTATGTTTGCTCGCAACTGGTTAATTTCTCTCCTGATTACTCTCTCTTAACATCCGTATCTAATACTGGTTGATCTGGATCAATGTGATGGATTTTTGTGCAAATTCCGCGCATAAACATTGATGTATATCAAAGCGCATTCCGGCTATAAACCTTTTGAAACAATCTGTTTTTACAAGTAATATTAGCCCTAGCTATATTAGCTGATGCTTAACAATTAACTAACCAATGAAGCACATTTTTGCAACAATGAGTTGTGATAATTCAACATTTTTCAAGTGTAAATAACACTTGAATATGGATTGCAATATGTAGAGAGTGTCATTCAGCCGACACATAGGAGTTACCATGATTGACGTAGTTGATCTATCGCGGTTGCAGTTTGCACTGACAGCGATGTATCACTTCCTATTCGTACCATTGACCCTTGGTATGGCCTTCCTTCTGGCCATTATGGAATCGATGTACGTAATGACGAACAAGCAAATCTACAAGGACATGACCAAGTTCTGGGGTAAGCTATTCGGTATTAACTTTGCACTTGGTGTGGCGACAGGCCTTACCATGGAATTCCAGTTTGGTACGAACTGGTCTTACTACTCCCACTATGTAGGTGACATCTTCGGTGCGCCGCTAGCGATCGAAGCCCTTGTCGCATTCTTCCTGGAGTCAACTTTTGTTGGTCTATTCTTCTTCGGGTGGGATCGTCTATCTAAACGTCAACACTTAGCGGTTACTTGGCTTGTGGCGCTGGGCTCTAACTTCTCTGCACTTTGGATTCTTATCGCAAACGGCTGGATGCAAAACCCAGTAGGCGCGGACTTCAACTTCGAAACCATGCGAATGGAAATGGTAAGCTTCTCTGAAGTTGTACTAAACCCAGTTGCTCAGGTTAAGTTCGTGCATACGGTTGCTTCTGGTTACACTTGTGGCGCAATGTTTATTCTAGGCATCAGTTCATACTACCTATTAAAAGGTCGTGACATTGCGTTTGCTCGTCGTTCATTTGCTATCGCTGCATCTTTCGGTATTGCAGCTATCTTATCTACCATCGTTCTTGGCGACGAATCTGGCTACGAGCTTGGTGAAGTTCAAAAAGTGAAGCTTGCTGCAATTGAAGCAGAATGGCACACAGAGCCAGCTCCAGCAGCGTTTACGTTGTTTGGTGTTCCTAACCAAGAAACCATGCACACAGATTACGCAATCAAGATCCCTTACGTAATGGGTATCATCGCGACACGTTCTTTTGATGAGCAAGTAACAGGTCTTCGTGACCTACGTGATGAGCACGTCGATCGTATTCGTGACGGCATGTACGCTTATGAACTTCTTGAGAAGCTTCGTGCGGGCGACAAGTCAGAAGAAAACATGACTGCGTTTGATGAAGTGAAGGGTGACCTAGGTTACGGTCTACTTCTAAAACGCTACACAGACAATGTTGTTGATGCGACAGAAGAGCAAATCCAAGCTGCTGCAGATGACTCAATCCCAACAGTATGGCCGCTATTCTGGTCATTCCGTATCATGGTTGCTTGTGGTTTCATCATGCTATTCGTTTTCGGTGCGGCGTTTATTCAAACGTGTCGTCAGAAGATCGAACAAAAACAATGGATTCTTAAAGCTGCACTATTCAGCATCCCACTACCGTGGATTGCGATTGAAGCGGGTTGGTTCGTCGCTGAGTACGGTCGTCAGCCATGGGCTGTTGGTGAAATTTTACCAGTGCACGTTGCAGCTTCTGCACTAACTGCTGGCGAAATCTGGACTTCACTCTTCGCAATTCTGGCGCTATACACGGTATTCCTGGTTGCAGAAGTTTACCTAATGTTGAAATTCGCTCGTAAAGGCCCAAGCAGCCTGAAAACGGGTCGCTACCACTTCGAGCAAAATGCTGACTCTGTTGAAGACAAAGTTAGTCGCCAAGTAGAAGCGTAAGGTAAGGAGATAACAAGATGTTTGATTACGAAATCTTGCGACTCATCTGGTGGGTGCTAATCGGTGTTCTACTAGTTGGTTTTGCAGTAACAGACGGTTTCGATATGGGTGTAGGCGCGCTTGTACCTATTATCGGTAAAAACGACACACAACGTCGCGTCATGATTAACTCAATTGCCCCTCACTGGGATGGTAACCAAGTTTGGCTTATCACTGCTGGTGGTGCACTGTTCGCAGCTTGGCCTTTGGTTTACGCAACGTCATTTTCAGGCTTCTACTTAGCGATGATTTTGACACTGGCAGCGCTATGGCTTCGTCCTCTGGGCCTAGACTACCGCTCTAAAATTGAAGATCCAAAATGGCGCAATACCTGGGATATCTGTATCTCAATCAGTGGTTTTGTTCCACCAATCATCTTTGGTGTAGCGTTTGGCAACCTACTACAGGGTGTACCATTCCAATTGAGTGAGTTCTTGATGCCAACATACCATGGCTCATTCTTTGGTCTTCTAAACCCATTTGCACTGTTGTGTGGCCTAGTTAGCTTGTTCATGATTTTGATGCAAGGTTCGACTTGGCTACAAATGAAAACAACGGGCGAAGTGCATGTGCGTGCTCGCAACGTTGCTCAGTTGGCAGGTTTACTGACGGTTGCAGCGTTTGTAGCGGCTGGTTTCTGGATCCAAAATATTGATGGTTACGTCATTGTTGGCGGTATCGACACTAATGCAGCTTCTAACCCTCTAAACAAAGAGGTAATCCGTGAAGCTGGTGCGTGGATGAAGAATTTTGAAAACTACCCACTACTATGGGCTGCTCCTGTACTAGGTGTTGCAATGCCGCTTCTTGCCGTATTGGCATCTCGTCTTGAAAAATGTGCGATTTCGTTCATTACTTCAAGTCTGGGTGTTGCTGGCGTTATCTTTACTGCAGGTTTTGCGATGTTCCCATTCATCATGCCTTCAGACTTAATGCCAAGCCACAGCTTAACAATGTGGGATGCAACGTCATCTGAACTGACTCTGAACCTAATGACAGGCGTTGCGTTTGTTATGGTACCAATCATCCTTGGTTACACGTCTTGGACTTACTACAAGATGTTTGGTCGCCTTGATGATCAGTACATTGAAGACAACAAAAACTCACTTTACTAAGGAGCATTTACTATGTGGTATTTCGCATGGATTCTAGGTGTACTACTTGCTTGTGCATTCGGTATCATCAACGCTCTTTGGTTAGAGCACTCAGAAATGATGGACAAAGACAGTGAGTAATTTCGCTGATAAGGTAGCGCAACTTCACGCTCCGATGGATAAGACTCTGTTAAGAGTCTTATCTCTCATCCTTGGCTTTATGCACGTAGGATTGGTGATGTGGGATCCTGAAGCTTATCATCAAGCGATTGGTGGTTTTAACTCAATCATCGCACCGGCACTGATTTGGTCTGTATGCTCAAGCATGGTGTATGGGGTGGGCTTCAAACCGAGAAACTGGTACTGGCAAGTTTTGTTTAGTCCTTATTTTTCGTTAGCTATCTTAATTTATTTAACGGCACTTTATTTCTTTTAGGCTGAAATACGCTGTAATAAAGTCGGTTACTAAATCATCGAATAAAAGCTAGGTATTTCGCCTAGCTTTTATTTTTTCTACAAATTTCAAAAATATTCCCTTAGCTCGGTACCAATTGCTGTCGCTTCAGTTATAGTAATTACTTTAAAGAATTGAATATATTGGGACTCCCTTGCAAGGCACATCAAATCTCTTTCGCTGGCCGATCACCGTGTACTATGAAGACACCGATGCGGGCGGCGTTGTATATCATTCTAATTATCTAAAATTCTTTGAGCGCGCGCGGACAGAAATGTTACGTGCCAAAGGCATTTCTCAACATGTGTTACTGGAACAAAATATCGGCTTTGTTGTCCGACACATGGATATTGATTTCAACCAAGGGGCAAGGCTGGACGAGCATTTGACAGTATTAACCCGAGTGTCAGAAATAAAACGTGCTTCCCTGCAATTCTGTCAAGAGTTGGTCAATGATCAAGGCAAGATATTGTGCAAGGCCTCTGTTAAGGTAGCATGTATCGATAATAAGAAAATGAAACCAATAGCTATTCCAACCTTTATAAATTCGGAGCTAACAAATAGTGACTGCTGATATTTCCATTTTAGATCTCTTTCTTCAGGCTAGTCTGTTGGTAAAGCTTGTGATGCTGACGTTGCTTGGTATGTCAATTGTGTCATGGGCAATGATCATCAAGCGCAGCAAAGTGCTTTCTCAAGCGTCAAAGAATGCAGAGCAGTTTGAAGACAAATTCTGGTCGGGTACTGATCTTTCTCAGCTTTACCAAAAAGTAAAAGCGCGTAAAGACGAAATTGAAGGCACAGAAGAAATTTTTTACGCAGGTTTCACGGAGTTTGCTCGTCTACGTAAGAGCAACGCAAACTCACCAGCGTACATCATGGAAGGCACTGGCCGCGCAATGCGCGTTGCTGTCTCTCGTGAAGTTGATGAACTAGAAACAAGCTTACCGTTCTTAGCGACAGTCGGTTCTATCAGTCCTTACATCGGCCTATTTGGTACCGTTTGGGGCATCATGCACGCTTTTATTGCGTTGGGTGAAGTAAAACAAGCTACGTTGTCTATGGTTGCACCGGGTATCGCCGAGGCATTGATCGCGACAGCGATGGGTCTATTTGCGGCTATTCCGGCTGTAATGGCCTACAACCGCCTAAGCAATAAAGTGAGCAAACTAGAGCACACTTACGCAACATTTTCTGAAGAATTCCACAGCATCCTTCATCGTCAAGCGATGGCTGGCCGAGACAGCGCGGATAAGGAATAAAGCATGGCGGGTTATCAACCTAAAAAGCGAAAAATGACAGCGGAGATCAACGTTGTTCCGTATATCGACGTAATGCTCGTACTGTTGATCATTTTTATGGCGACCGCTCCATTTGTGACTCAAGGCGTCGATGTTGATCTTCCGAAAACATCGACCGCAGAATCTATGCAAGACCTTGCTGGCGAGACTGACAGTAGCTTTATTATCATCGAAATTGATAGTGAGGGTAATTTAGGCCTAAGCGTAAATGATGAAGAAGTTCAGCGAGGTTTGTCGTTGCAAGATGTTATTGTGCGAGTGAAAGCGGAGCGAGAGGTTAAGCCGGATTCACCAGTTGCGGTAGGTGGCGACGCGGCAACACCATATGCCGATGTTGTTCTATTGCTAGATGAACTAAGTCGAGCTGGTATCCCTAAGGTAGGTCTAATGACCGATATCAGGGAATAGACATCAATTATCTATGAAAGATCACAAGAAGAAACCCAACCAATACACCAAACCTATAGCAATATCGGTTGGTTTGCATGCAATTCTAGTTGCAGCCCTGCTTTGGGGGACGGACTTCAACATGTCTAAACCAGAGCCTACAGGGCAAATGGTTCAAGCTGTTGTCATCGATCCAAAACTTGTGCAGCAACAAGCGAAAGAAATTCGCCAGCAACGCGAAAAGGCAGCAAAAAAAGAACAAGAGCGTCTTGATAAACTGAGACGCGAAGCGGAGCAGCTAGAAAAAAACCGTAAAGCTGAAGAAGAGCAAATTCGCAAGTTGAAAGAACAGCAAGCGAAAGATGCTCAAGCGGCAAGAGAAGCAGAAGCAGCACGTAAGAAAAAAGAGCAAGAGCGCAAGCAGGAAGAAGAACGCGTTCGCAAAGAAAAAGAGCGAGCTGCTAAGCTAGAGAAAGAGCGTAAGGCAAAAGAAGAAGCTGTGCGTAAAGCTGAGCAGGAGCGTTTAGCGAAAGAAGCGGCTATAGCAAAAGCTGAGCAAGAACGTCTAGCACGTGAAAAGGCGGCAAAAGAAGCGGAAGAAAAAGCACGTCGTGAGCGTGAAGCCGCTGAAAAAGCTGAACAAGAGCGCATCGCAAAAGAGAAAGCGGCAAAAGAGGCGGCAGAGCGAGAGCGCAAAGCGAGAGAAGCTGCGGAACGTGCAGAGCGCGAGCGTAAAGCGCAAGAAGCCGCGCTAGATGATATTTTTGCAGGCCTTGAGGATGAGGTTAGTAAAAATAGTGCTGCTCGAAATCAATTTATTGACGACGAACTTTCTCGAATGTCATCCATCTATACTCAAAATATTCAGCAAAAGTTGATTAAGGATGACTACTTGCTGGGAAAGGAGTGTAGGGTAAACATCAAATTGATTCCGACAGGAACTGATATGATGGTCTCTGGTGTTACCGTTTTGAGTGGCGATACTCGAGTATGTGCAGCGGCGAAGCGAGCGATAGCTCAGGTAGGGACGTTCCCTAAATCTTCAGAAGCTGCGGTAAACGAAAGACTAAAAGACATCAACATAACTGTTGCTTTGGACTAAAAGGAATAAGACGTGATTAGACGCCTTTTACTAGGAATGTTTGTACTGTTTAGCAGTATGACAAATGTGGCGAATGCCGCATTAGAGTTGGTCATTACCGATGGTATTGATTCAGCACGACCAATTGCTGTTGTTCCGTTTAAGTGGGAGGGCACTCAAGCGCTTCCAACGGATATTTCTGCTGTTATTGCCTCGGATTTGCAACGCAGTGGTAAGTTCAGCCCCGTTCCAACGAGCAAGATGCCACAAACTCCGTTCAGTGAATCAGAAGTCAATTTTGATGCCTGGACTAATTTAGGTGTAGATGCTCTGCTGACTGGCTCAATCAAACAAAATGCTCAAGGTGATTACGTTATCAACTACCAACTTGTTGATATTGTGCGTGGCCAGCTAACGGGCGGGAAAAGTAAAGCGCTTGGTAGCGATGGCGAATTAGTACTGTCAAAAGATCATGTGCTGTTCAATAAGGTCGCGACCGTTCAAGGCCCTCGCATGCGTGAGTACGCTCACCGCATCTCTGATTTGGTGTATGAGCAGTTAACGGGTGACCGTGGTGCCTTCATGACCCGTATTGCATACGTGGTGGTGAATGATAAAGACCGTTTCCCTTACCAACTTCGTGTGGCTGATTACGATGGTTACAACGAGCGCTTGGTTTTACGTTCTAAGCAACCATTAATGTCACCAGCATGGTCGCCAGATGGTAAAAAGCTTGCGTATGTTAGCTTCCAAAATGGTCAAGCAGAAATCTTTATCATGAACATCTACACCGGTGAGCGTGAGAAGATTACTTCATACCCACGTCATAATGGTGCGCCAAGATTTTCGCCTGATGGCAACAAGTTAGCGATTGTTCTCTCTAAGACAGGCTCGCTTCATGTTTATACGTTCGATCTTAACACTCGCAAGCTGACGCAAATTACGCGTGGCAGATCAAATAATACTGAACCGTTCTGGCATCCAGATGGAAAATCGTTGATTTTCACATCGGATAGGGGTGGTAAACCACAGATTTATCAAGTAAATTTGGGCAGCGGTTCTATTGACCGTTTGACTTGGCAAGGCAGCCAAAATTTGGGTGGCCAGATTACTCCTGATGGGCGATTCCTAGTAATGGTGAACCGCAGTAACGCAGGATTTAACTTGGCGAAACAAGATTTGGAAACTGGTGCTCTTCAAGTCTTAACTAAGACCTTGCTTGATGAGTCTCCTAGTATTGCCCCAAACGGTGGCATGGTTGTGTATAGCTCGATTTACAACAAGAAAAACGTACTATCGATGGTGTCAATTGATGGTCGATTCAAAGCTAGATTACCGGCAACAAATGGGCGTGTTAGAGCGCCTGCATGGTCACCGTTTTTGTAGTAATAAGTTTGATTAATAAAGGAAAATAAGATGCAACTGAACAAGGTTCTAAAAGGGCTACTAATCGCGCTTCCTGTAATGGCTGTTACAGCGTGTAGTTCAAGCGACGACGCTGCTTCTAACACTGGTGCAGCAACAAACAACAATGGCGCAGTTGAAACAACAGTAGCTACGCCAATTGATCAAAGCGGTCAGCTAACAGAGCAAGAGCTAAAAGAGCAAGCGCTACGTGAAACTCAAACAATCTACTTTGCTTTTGATAACTCAACAATTGCAGCAGATTACGAAGAGATGCTTGCAGCTCATGCTTCTTACCTAAGCAAGAACCCAGCTCTTAACGTAACTATCGAAGGTCACGCTGATGAGCGTGGTACTCCTGAGTACAACATCGCTCTTGGTGAGCGTCGTGCACAAGCAGTAGCGAACTACCTGCAAGCACTAGGTGTTCAAGCTGACCAAATCTCAATCGTTAGCTACGGTGAAGAGAAGCCACTTCTTCTAGGTCAATCAGATGAAGTTTACGCTAAGAACCGTCGCGCGGTTCTAGTATACTAATTCGAGGTAATCCTCATGTTCAGTAACACTAAGCGCGCTGTTGCGCTTACGTTACTGGCAAGTGCAGCGAACTTTGCGTTCGCTGCACCAGCTCCAGTATCCGATCTCAACAGCACATCATCCGTCTCTAAGAGCCGTTCATCTGAAACGGAAGTAGAGCGTCTAGAGCGCTTGCTACAAAATCGCAATCGCGTTCAGCTCCAAATGCAACAGCAAATTGACCAAATGTCACAAGAGATCAGTGAGTTACGTGGTCAATTAGAGCGAAATAGCTACGAAATGAAGCAAATGTTGCAACGTCAACGAGAGTTGTTTGTCGAGCTAGATCGTGTGCGTGGAGAAATCAAATCCGCGCCTGCGCAAGAAGCGAAACCGGCTAAAACAGGTGGTCAGTACACACCAAATGTTGATGAGCAAACGGCATACCAAAATGCAGTCGACCTCATTCTCAAGAAACGTGACTACACTGGCGCAATTGCAGCGTTCCAGCAGTTCCAGAAAGATTATCCTGACTCCACATACTCAGCGAATTCTCACTATTGGCTAGGCCAATTGTACTTCGCTAAGAAGCAGGACAAAGATGCTGTAAAGAGCTTTGCTGCGGTGGTGTCTTATAAAGACTCCAATAAGCGAGCCGATGCTTTGCTCAAGTTAGGTGAAATCGCTGAGCGTAATAACAATGCAGCTCAAGCGAAAAAGTACTACCAACAAGTGGTTGATGAATACCCAGGTAGTGCATCTGCAAAACTTGCCAGCTCTAAGCTGTAAGACGTTATGTTTTAAAAAGGAAGCTTCGGCTTCCTTTTTCTTTTCCGTTTCTTTATCGGTGGTGATCGAAGAAATCGAGAGGAATGGCATCGAGCCTTTCACCCCCATCTTGTAACGGATTCTTTCAATCAGAAATGCTACCTGTAACAAAGATATACGGCTAGATAGCTAGAAATCCCCGCGACAAGTTGGTTTTTGAAAATTAACGAGGTTACAATACTCGGATTAAAGGAAGTTGCGTAGAGCAAGAGCAATGAGCCATATATTAGATAAAATCGACACTGTTTACCCATTCCCACCGAAACCAGTTCCATTAAGCGAAGAAGAAAAAGCATCTTACATTGAGCGCATTAAAAAGCTGCTAAAAGAAAAGGATGCGGTACTTATCGCGCACTACTATACCGATCCTGAGATTCAAGCCCTAGCGGAAGAAACGGGTGGTTTTGTTGGTGACTCGTTGGAAATGGCGAAGTTTGGTAATCGTCATCCTGCAAGCACACTGATCATTGGCGGTGTTCGCTTTATGGGCGAGTCGGCCAAAATCCTAACACCAGAAAAGCGAATTCTAATGCCAACGTTGGAAGCGGAATGTTCGCTCGATCTTGGCTGTCCAGCGGATAAGTTCAGTGAGTTCTGTGATGCTCACCCTGATCACACGGTTGTGGTTTATGCAAATACGTCTGCCGCAGTTAAAGCTCGTGCCGATTGGGTCGTTACATCAAGCATTGCGCTTGAAATCGTGGAACACTTAGACGCTGAAGACAAGCCAATCATCTGGGGACCAGACCGTCACCTAGGGTCGTACATCGCTAATAAAACTGGCGCAGACATGCTGCTATGGCAAGGTGAGTGTGTGGTTCATGATGAGTTTTCTGCTGATGCGCTACGCAAAATGAAGAGCGTGTATCCAGATGCGGCTATTTTGGTTCACCCTGAATCACCAGCAAGTGTCGTAGAACTTGCCGATGCCGTTGGCTCGACGAGTCAGTTGATCAAAGCAGCGAAAGCGCTTCCTCATAAACAAATGATCGTTGCGACAGACAAAGGCATTTTCTTTAAAATGCAGCAACTTGTGCCAGATAAAGAACTTATCGAAGCGCCAACCGCAGGTGCTGGCGCAACATGTCGCAGCTGCGCACACTGTCCTTGGATGGCAATGAACGGTTTGAAAGCGATAGAGAAAGCGCTTAGCGAAGGCGGTGAAGAACACGAGATCTTTGTTGATGAAGAATTGCGTGTTAAATCGCTCATTCCGTTAAATCGTATGTTGGACTTTGCTGAGCAGCTAAATATGCAAGTGAAAGGTAATGCTTAAAAAGTAGGCGTAACTGAAAGTAAATCTCAAAAACCAGCCGAATATGGCTGGTTTTTTTGTGTCTTACTATCAATGAGTTACTATTGATGTAATCAATGAATATCGAGGTCATAAATTTATGGCGGTGTGGTTAGTAGTTAAAAAGTGGCTTAGTTCACACCTTTTTAAATTGAGCAACCGAAGTCTTCTCATCTTTAGTGGCTTGTATGTGAGCCTTTCATGGGGACTGCTTGTTCTCGCTGGTGAAACCGCATTAACAGACAGCTTCTCTAACTTTATCTATTACCTTATGGTTACGGCGAGTACGGTGGGCTATGGCGATCATTCTCCAGTGACAGATTTGGGTAAATGGGTTGTTGCTCTGTTTGTGATCCCAGGCGGTTTGAGCCTATTCGCTGCATTATTGGGACGTGTCGCTGGAGCAGCGATGGATTACTGGAGAGCGGGTATTTTAGGAAAACGGAGAGTAAGAGTGGAAAACCATATTGTATTGTTGGGTTGGAATGGATCGAGAACGATGCACCTTATTCGCATGTTACAACATGAAGAAGAGGGGAAGCGTCCGATTGTTTTGTGCAGCCGTTCAGAAATAGAAAACCCGTTACCAGGCGAGATCAGTTTTATCAAAGTGACCAGCTACACGGATTCACAAGAGATGAAAAACGCCAACATTGCGGAAGCCGCTTGCGTTATTGTTGATAACCTCTCGGACGATATTACGCTGTCAGCCGCGCTGTACTGCGCTTCTGTGAATCCTTCCGCACATTTGGTCGCTTACTTTAAAGATGAGGCGTTAGGCCGTCTTTTAAGTCAACATTGTCCGAAAGCGGAATGCATACCTGCAGTTGGCGCGGAAATGCTGGCAAAAGCGGCGGTAGATCCGGGCTCAAGTGCACTTCACCAAGAGCTATTAGCTTCAACACGAGGTATGACTCAATACTCGGTCATTTATCCTGAAAGGCTGCCAGTAACTACTGTTGAGAGTCTCTTCGTTTTTCTCAAAAGGCGTCATCATGCCACGCTAATTGCTTTTGACATTGGCCATGGTATCCAACTCAACCCAGATTTAGATGCAGAAGTACCACCGAGTACCAAGCTGTTTTACATTGCAGATGAACGTATTGAAGATTTTGCATGGAAAGAAATGAACAAGGAACAATAATGCACATGATTGCTGACCTGTTAGCAGGTTTTCCCAATTTTTTACTCTATTTTTCTGTTTCTATTATTTTCGTTTTGGCGTTTAAGTTCATCTACGTCAAGCTTACGCCTTACGATGAATGGCACCTGATCAAAGAAAAGCAAAATACAGCGGCAGCGATTGCACTAAGTGGCGCATTTCTTGGTTATTGTATTGCGATTTCGGGGGCTGCAAAAAACTCAGTCAACATTGTCGATTTTATGGTGTGGGGCGTTGTTGCAATGCTGGCGCAGATCATTGCATTTGCGATTGTACGTTTTGTTTTACTTCCAAAAGTGACTGAGCGTATCGAAAAAGATGAGCTGCCTGCCGGTATTGTATTAGCGGCTGTTTCTATATCGGTCGGTGTATTAAATGCCGCTTGTATGACGTACTAGGAGGAACGATGAAGCGGAGTTCTAACGTTAAACGTTCTTCCATGGACAAAAGTTTAAAGCTTGGGAAAATTATTCCCTTTGCTGCTTTTGGCGGTATTTTCTTCTTTGCGACACAAGAATCGAAAACCGAGGGCTACATTTTTTCTGACGCTGATGAATGCAAATCAAACTCGCCAGAGTTCAGTGAGCAGTGTGACATTGCTTATCAAGAAGCTTTGGCTCGCGCCGAACGAAATGCCCCTCGCTACAACAATGAGTTCGAATGTGAAAATGATTTTTACGAAGACGATTGTTACTACAGTTCCAGTTCCCGAGCTTATGTGCCTCACTTTGGGGGCTTCTTTTACAGTCGCGCACTGAGCGGTTTGAAAGGTTACAACAAGAGCTATTACTCTGAACCAATGTATCGCTATAAATCCAAATTCTATAATGGTGCCGGACAATTTTTTGGTTCCTATCGTAATCAGCCGACGAAGGTGGCGACCAATAACCTAAATAAACGTGGTGGCGGAACTATTGGTAGAGCAATGTCTCGAGGCGGGTTTGGTAAAGCGGTATCGGTCAGCCGAGGCGGTTAATAAGCACTATGTTTCGACGAGAAATACAAGAACGAGAAAACTGGCGTGAGTTAGCACGCCAGTTTGGTTTTGGCTTCCATTCCATGTATGACCAACCGTATTGGGATGAGAGTGCTTACTATCAATTCACGCTTGAGCAAATAGAGAACGATATTGAAGCGCCCACTGAAGAGCTGCATCAGATGTGCTTGGCTATTGTGGATGAAGTAGTTCGGAGTGAGAGGTTGCTGACGCAATGTGCGATCCCTGAATTTATGTGGGAGCAGGTTGCTTCTTCGTGGCACCGAAATGAACCCTCACTCTATTCGCGTCTGGATTTTGCATACAACGGAACTTCGCCAGCTAAGTTACTGGAGAACAATGCGGATACGCCGACCAGCCTGTTTGAAACGGGTTTTTGGCAGTGGGTGTGGTTAGAGGATGTTGTAAATAAAGGTCTAATTCACCAGAGCGCGGATCAATTCAACATTCTTCAAGACTTTTTGATTGAGCGTTTTTCCGAGATAGCCAAATATCAACCCGGGCAAACCCTTCACTTTAGCTGCTGCAAGTACACTGAAGAAGATAAAGGGACTGTCCAGTATTTAGAAGACTGCGCGCGCGAAGCTGGGTTAGCGACGGCGTTTGTTTATGTCGAAGATATTGGTGCGACGGAAGATGGTCTGTTTGTGGATGCAGGTGACAGAGCGATTCGTTGGATGTTCAAGCTTTATCCGTGGGAGTTTATGTTTGAAGAGGAATATGCGAAATACCTAGCGACCGCGAAAGTGAATTGGTTAGAACCCATGTGGAAGTCGATTCTATCCAACAAAGCACTTTTACCGTTATTGTGGGAGCGCTTTCCGAATCATCCTAATCTTTTACCTGCCTATTTTGCTAACGATTCAAAAGCGAACACTTTGAAAGACTATGTAATCAAACCACTATTCTCTCGAGAAGGCGCGAATATTGAGATCGTCAAAGGTGGGAAACGCATACTCAAAACAGCAGGGCCTTATGAATCTAAATTCAATATCGTCCAGCAGTATCATCCGTTACCCAAGTTTGGGCAAAGCCATACATTAATTGGCAGCTGGTTAGTCAACGATAGAGCCGCTGGGATTTCGATTCGGGAAGACACTAGCTTAGTCACGCAAGATATGGCGCGATATATTCCACATGTGATTTTAACATGATCAAAAAAGCTCTCCATCCAGAGAGCTTTTGTCTATTCAGCGGTTCAATCTTGATGGTCGACAGCGTTGTGTCTTATTGTTCTTCAGCTAATGCAACACCGCGCTGAGTAAGACCACATAGCATCACTGGCATGGCATTGAAGATCTCTTCAAACTGTTCTAAGCCTTCCATGCCTTGTTCTGCCAACGTTTCAATGGTCGTTTCTGGATCGTAAAGCATCGTAAGAGAAAGCAAAACACCGCCGAGTAGAGCATTATCTTCGCTGTCCTCTGGCATTAGCGTTTCCCAGTCATCACGAGCAAGTTGCCAACCTTGTAATACACCTTCACAGAAATCACGGGTCTGGCTTGTTACAATATCTTGTTCATCTAACGCGCATCCTTCAGGCCACTGCCAAGATCCTTCTAGAAGAGTAGGACGAGTTTGGTTCCACATTTGTACAATCTCATCAATGTATTGCTCTAATTGCTCACCGTCAGTAAATGGCGCTGTTTCTTCACCACCCCATAAGAATGGCAACCACTCTTGAGGCATTAATACGTTTGGCGCTGCAGCCATCGCTGTTACAAAGCCTTGAGTTTTTGCTAGGTTTAGTAGTTTACCGTCAAGTTCTGGGAGAGAAAGGATGTCTTGTAGTTTCAAAATAGAATACCATTTGTTAATGGGCTGGTTGATTGCGCTCATCTTACCAATCAATTAGTGATAAATCGATATTAGGGAATGATTCACACATCTATGGAAATTCGCTCATCACTTAGAAAAAAAAGCATTCTCGCCCTAACACTTTACCTGTGTTTCTTTATCGCAACGATTGGTTCTGTTGCCTATTTGGTTGTCGAGCCTCCGGTTAGGCAAAAGCTAGAGCAAAACCTAGAGTTACGCACCCAACTGCTTGCTCTAGAGATTAAAGAGCCTCTCCTTAGCTCTACCGGTGTATTGAGTAGCCTTGCAGGACTCGCCCAGGGGACTGAAAATATTCAATCTCTCAACACGACAATTCCGCATATTCTCCAATTGAGTGATGAGATGTTCGTCAGTGGTGGCGTATGGCCTAAACCAGAACTCAAAGCTGAACAATGGCGATATAAAAGCCTATTCTTCAACAAAAACAGTGATGGCGGTATTGACCAAATTCACTCCTACAATAATCCTGAATCTGGCGGCTATGATAATGAACCATGGTATAAGGCAGCTGCTGACGCGCCAGTTGGTTCTGTGAGTTGGTCTACGGTTTATATCGACACTTTTACTCAGGTTCAGATGATTACTGCGTCTTCCCCATATTATCAAAACGGTCAATTCGCTGGCGTTGTAACGGTAGACTTATCACTTGATGCACTTTTTCAGTTTATTCGAGAGCACACGAACCTGCATTCTTTAGGTGTGGTGGTTCGCGATGCTGACTCGAACGTGATTATTGAGCACAACTTCCAACTAACAGACGAAATTTATGTCAGTGAGCTTGATTTCGGAGAGTTTGATTGGCGGATGGAAGTTGTCAACGCGAAAGCTAAAGTTGCCGATCAAGTGTTTGAACAAGTCATGAGTGTTGAGGGGAGGATCATTCCATTCTTACTCTTGTGTGTACTGGTCGGGTATTACTTGCTGAATCGTTACATTGTCGAACCGATTGTCCGTATTGCCGCTAAGATTGATGACTCGAAAACTGGCGGGATCATAGACATTGATTACGATAGCGAAGATGAAATTGGACAGCTCATCGAGAAGTTCAATGAAAAAACCATCTATCTAGAGCAAGAGAGAATAAAAGCCCAGGCTTCGACGAACGCTAAAACGGCATTTTTAGCCACATTATCCCATGAGATTCGTACGCCAATGAACGGTGTATTAGGAACCGCTCAGATATTGTTAAAAACACCACTCACCGATGATCAACGTAAGCACCTGAGAACACTTTATGACTCAGGTGATCATATGATGACGTTACTTAATGAGATTTTAGATTACTCAAAAATTGAGCAAGGGCATGTTGAATTCGAAAATACGCCTTTCCCAATTGAGTCGATCATCGGCAGCATAAAAAGTGTTTATCAAACACTATGTGCAGAAAAAGGCCTTCGTTTTAGAGTCGTGTCTCATTTACCAACAGGGCGCTGGTACAACAATGACAAAGCCCGTCTGCGCCAAGTATTGTTTAACCTACTAAACAACGCTGTCAAGTTCACCGACCGAGGCATCGTAGAGGTAGAGCTGACCGAGAAATCGAGCAAGGCAGGTACCAAGCTTATTCTCGCGGTGAAAGATACGGGTATCGGTATTTCTCAAGAAGCGCAAAAACGCATTTTCCGTCCTTTTGAACAAGCGGAGTCCTCGACGACGAGGCGGTTTGGTGGGACAGGGCTTGGTTTAGCGATAGTAAAAGAAATTGCCGAGCATATGGGAGGGCATGTGATTGTGCAGAGTCAAGAGAATGTCGGGACAACCTTTACCGTCGAGATCGCGCTTACGCCTTGTGAGCCTGGGAAAGTGGAAGCAGTCAATGCACATAAGCTGAATTGCAAAGGTTTGAAAGCGCTCATTGTCGAAGACAACCGAACAAATGCGATCATTATGGAAACTTTCCTAAGAGCCAAAGGCTTTGAGTGCACAAGTGTTGAAAATGGTCAGCTTGCCGTCGATGAGGTGGCCGTTCAGTCATTTGATTTGATATTAATGGACAATCATATGCCTGTTCTTGATGGTGTTGGGGCGATATCAGCCATTCGAGCGATGAGTTCGCCTGTAAAGTCGGTACTGATCTTTGGCTGCACAGCGGATGTATTCAAAGAAACACAAGAGCGCATGATAAATGTAGGAGCCGACCACATAATTGCGAAACCAATTGTGGAGTCTGAATTAAATGATGCGTTGTATCTCCATGCAGCACGGTTATACCAATACCAGTCGGACTTTGGTGATAATACAACGGATATCCTTGATGCGGAAAAGTGGCTACTAAACTTCTATGTTGCTCTAGATAATGGTCATCTCAACGAAGCGTTAGAGGCTATTTCAGCGATTATTGCTCAAGTCACTCCAGATGCTAATAAAGACGTTTCTTTAGTTGCCGAGCGAATAAGGCGTAACTTAAAGCGTCAGCAGTCTCCAAACCAAGATGATATCGATACATTAACGCTCTTGCTCGCATCATCATAGCTTAATCCATATAGCGCGATTCAACGCAATCATGAATTGTCTTTACTCTTCATACCTAACCTTTGGCTGAATCGTCTATTTTTTCCTTACTTTCAATGAGCTTAGCTCTGCTGTTAGATTCTGTCATAAGAGAAACGGTGCGGCTCTCAGTTGCGCTCACATCGGGAATACTCTGAATTTTTACAACTCAGTAGCATAAGTTATTAGAATGATCGTTTATTCCCCGAACTTTATCCTAACCCTCCATCCAAACAATCACTTATCCCACTTTTTGTGTAAGTTAAATCCGTATTTTTCTACCATTTTTACGTCATTTTAGGCGTTTTTAGTTGTTGGTGGTGAAAAAAACTACTTTCATTTTAAAAAATGGTTATAAATTTACAACTTGATTTCAAATACAGTGCCATACGCTGCTTTTTATGTGATTTAATTGCCTTATTAACTGGTCATGTATTTGTTTGATGGTTGATAGTTTTATTTTGTTTATTGTTGGTGGTATTTAATTTTAGGGGTTGGTTAATGAAGTCTCGCGGACCATTTTGTATTCGTCACGCCGCAGCGGATACCTTTGCTATGGTTGTTTTTTGCTTTATCACAGGGATGATTGTCGAGATTTTGATTTCAGGGATGACGTTTGAGCAATCTTTAGCATCACGTACACTATCTATTCCAGTGAATATTGCTATTGCTTGGCCGTATGGCGTTTTTCGTGATTGGGTGCTACGTCAGGGCAACAAGGTATCGCCGTCTTCATTTATGAAAAACGTATCTGATCTGGTCGCTTATGTGCTTTTTCAGTCTCCAGTTTATGCAGGAATTTTATTCGCAGTTGGTGCGTCTACAGACCAAATAGTGACCGCGGTGACAAGTAACGCCATTATTTCTTGCGGTATGGGTGTGTTGTATGGGTACTTCTTGGACATGTGCCGCCGTTGGTTCCGTGTTCCCGGTTATTCTCAAAGCATCTAAATGACCCAGTTTTGCTCAATTTAGTTACTTAGTGAGCAATCGAGTGGAAAAGGGCGCTTTTTTTTATGTTTAGCCTTGACCATCAGGCACATAATCATTAAATTAGCGCCTCGTTAGCCAATGATGCTAACAAAAATTGATTCGGTGAGTTGTCCGAGTGGCTGAAGGAGCACGCCTGGAAAGTGTGTATACGGCAACGTATCGAGAGTTCGAATCTCTCACTCACCGCCACATTTGAGCCCTAGCAGAAATGCTGGGGCTTTTTCGTATTACGCGACAAGTTCAATCCCAGAGCTGTATATCGTATTGATTCTCAATTACTCATTGAGTCGGCAAGCCCTTCAAAAAGCCTCCTTTTTTATTCATCTTTTGTTACACATTTTCCGTACAGGTAGTGCGTTTTTATTCGCATGTTGTGATGAGCGTTCCTTATTAAATTTTCCACAAAATCAATTAATTGTTGAAATTAGAACGCTTGTCAAAAAGTCATCAGATATCATGTTTAATAGAGTCTTTTACCTAATGGGATACTCTATTTGTTTGATATAATTTCTGGCAGTTTGTATACCATAATTAAAGAGAGTCTATTCATGTTCCAGAACTTAACGATCAAGCAGAAGATAGTGATTCCGCTGTCACTGATTATTGGATTGTTTATTGTGAGCTCTGTATTAAACGTTATGACAAGTTGGAAACAATCTGAGTTGAGTGAAACACTTAACGAACAGATAGTGCCGAACTTATTAACGATTGAGGATGCTTACCGCGATCTTTACCAAGCGACATCTGCAATTCAAGGTGTTGCTCTTTCTGATACTCAAACCGATATTGACCACCACATCGGTGAATACAAAGACAACGCATACAAAGCGCTGCCACGTATGGAGAAAATGATTGAGCTATCGCAAGCTGGCGTGATGTCTTCTTCACATGGTAATGAAGTGAGAAAGCTTGTCTCCCTAGGTGAAAAATGGTTGGCGAGTTATGAAGCGATGTTGCGTTTACCTCAATCACAATGGCTTGGTTACTACAACGAACACAAACACACCTTTGAAAATCAGTTTATCGAGGTAAGAGCGCAACTTAATGTTGTGAAAGATGCGATAGAAGAAAAACAAAGCCTATTGAAAGATGAAATATCTGCAGCCGCAACACGAGCAGAGTTAATTCTTGAAGCGGGCATTGTGATTGTTATTCTGGCCGCTATTGCGATGGCGTTTTTGTTGTTGCAAACCGTCGTGAAGCCTATCAACGATATCAAAAATGCGATGACAGAAATTGCTTCTGGTGAAGGTGATTTAAGTCAGCGAATCGATGTGAAAACACAAGACGAAATTGGCAATTTAGCGAACGCGTTTAATCAGTTTGTGTCTAAAATCCAAGCGACAGTTTCTCAAGTAATTGAAAGTTCGAATACCTTGCGTAATGAGATGGAAAATCTTAGCTCGTTGACCATGACCATCGCGAACTCGACCGTTTCACAGCAAAAAGACAGCGAGGCGGTAGCAGCGGCAGTGCATGAGATGCAAGTCACCAGCAGAAATGTCAGCGATAGCGCTAACGAAGCTGCGGTTGCGAGCCAAACAGCGAATGATGAACTTACCAATACCAATGTTATTTTGGATCAAACCGTTAGCTCAATTCGTAGCCTCGCAAGTGAAATCGAAAGTGCAAGCCACGTCATTAACACATTGGATCATGATGTGAGTAACATTGCTTCTGTATTGGATGTCATTCGTGGTATCGCAGAGCAAACGAACTTATTGGCGCTTAACGCAGCGATTGAAGCGGCTCGTGCAGGAGAGCAAGGGCGAGGCTTTGCTGTTGTCGCAGATGAGGTCCGCTCGTTAGCCAGTCGCACACAACAGAGCACGGGTGAAATCCAAACCATGATTGAAAAGCTACAATCTGGTGCGGGACAAGCCGTAGAAGTGATGCGTGGTAGCCAAAATAGCAGTGATGAAACAATTCAATCGGCAGGGAGAGCGAGTCAATCCCTTTCTGAAATCTTGAACGCGATTTCACGTATGAACGAGATGAACACACACATTGCAACGGCTGCAAGCCAGCAAAGTACGGTAAGTGACGAAGTAAATAGCAACGTACAAGGCATTGCAGATAGCAGTACATCTATTGTGGAAATCGTAAACCAAGCGCAAGCATCTTTAGCCATGTTATCAGAGCAAACCCAGCGCTTAGATCATCAGGTTAGTCAGTTCAAAGTATAAGCTTGAGAACTGCAGTATCACTGACGAAATAACCCGCTTCTTAGCGGGTTATTTCTTAGATAAGGGTCGAACCTGACTTGTGAAGGCTCGACTATATTTACATTCCTCTTTTACTTAACTTTGTATACCAGAGGGGCAAATAATCCTAGACAGCGGTGACAAACTCTGTACAGCGTGATGATGCTTTTATCATCACTTTTGCTGCTTTTTAACCATTGCAATTGCTCACAGTAAAGTGTGATTTCCAACCCAAAATCTTCAAATTTGAGAACTTCATTACACCTTTACTATAAACGTTTTTCGTAAGCGTATAGAACTGTAAATTTTGTTGTATGTACAACACTGGGTAATTATCATCCTAATTAATTTGTTCTGGATATACATCCGTTAGTCATCATTAAGTCATTCTAGAAGTTTTTAGCAAGGAATCTTGAAGGCTTGTAGGTAAAAGAGAGAAAAATTCATGAGACGTAAAACCACGCTATCTCTGCTGATTGCGTCGAGCCTTTTTGTGGTTGGATGTCAACCTAGCGAAGAAGGATCGAGTCAAGGTAGTGGTCCTGCGCCCGCAACCGAAGTTGAAGTGTTAACGGTGGAACCAACTCGCCAAGCGTTAACTGTCGAGTTGCCAGGTCGTAGCCGTGCATTCAAAGAAGCGGAAGTTCGTCCGCAAGTTACAGGCATTATTTCAGAGCGAAATTTTGTTGAAGGGGGCCTTGTTGAACAAGGACAGTCCCTATATCAAATTGATGATTCATCATTTCAAGCGGATTTGCTGAGCGCTGAAGCGGAATTAATCCGAGCTCAAGCAGCGGCAGAATCGACCCATGCCACAGTGAAGCGTTACAGAACCTTGATCACCAAAAAGTCCATCAGCCAACAAGATTTGGATGAAGCAGAAGCAGCATACAAGGAAGCGCAAGCACAGGTCCTAGTCGCAAAAGCTAAGATCAATACGGCAAAAATCAATTTAGATTACACGCAAGTGAAAGCTCCGATTAGCGGTGTGATCGGTAAATCGAGTGTGACGGCGGGTGCGTTGGTTACGGCTAACCAAGCAGCCAAATTAGCGACCATTCAGCAGCTTGATCCTATCAACGTTGATATTGTGCAATCATCCGCGCAACTGCTGCGTTTAAAAGCGGCTCTTTCCCAAGGTCATATGCAAGAAGATGACTCTGCGCAAGTTACATTGATGCTTGAAGATGGCAGCACGTACGAACATAAAGGCACGATGAAATTTACCGAGGTCAATGTGAACGAAAGTACGGGTAGCGTGACGCTTCGTGCTGAATTCCCAAACCCTGACGGTTTGTTACTACCAGGAATGTTTGTTCGTGCGACGGTTATTACTGGTGTTGACCCTGACGCGATTCTGATACCACAAAATACCGTTTCTCGTGATGCGACAGGCAAAGCAACAGTGATGATGGTGAATGGTGAGAACGAAGTGGAAGCGAGACCAGTGAAGACAGCCGAAGCGATCAATAATCAATGGCGCATTATTGATGGTTTGAAAGCGGGCGATAAAGTCATTACTGCTGGGCTACAAAAGGTAGGTCCAGGCAGTCCTGTAACTATCCAAAACGGTGAACAGGAGTAATCATGGCACGATTTTTTATCGATCGTCCGGTATTTGCTTGGGTTCTCGCAATTCTAACGATGTTGGCGGGGGTAATGTCATTATTCAATTTACCCGTCTCGCAATACCCAACGATTTCACCGACAACGATCACCATCAGTGCTCGTTATCCAGGTGCATCAGCGAAAACCGTTGAAGACTCGGTAACGCAGGTTATCGAGCAAAATATGACGGGATTAGATTATCTTCGCTACCTATCATCGAGCAGTGATGCATTCGGTAATGCGACAATTACCCTGACGTTTGATAGCGAAGCTGATCCCGATATCGCGCAAGTACAGGTGCAGAACAAGCTGCAATTGGCATTGACATCATTGCCGATGGAAGTACAAAACCAAGGTATCGTCGTGAATAAATCCAACACGGCGTTTCTCATGGTGGTGGCAGTTTATTCTGAAGATCCTGACTTTACAGAAAACGATATCGGCGACTTTGTTGTAACGAATATTCAAGACCCGATAAGTCGTGTAACTGGCGTAGGACAAGTGCAGGCGTTTGGTGCGCAGTATGCGATGCGAGTTTGGCTGGATCCATTTAAGCTTACGCAGTTCAACTTGACCGCAATCGATGTAGCAAATGCTATCAGTGAACAGAACGCGCAAGTTTCTTCAGGTCAACTTGGTGCAGCACCTGCGCAGGAAGGCCAGCTGTTGAATGCAACGATTTCGTCTGCAAGTCGTTTGAGCAGTGTGGAAGAGTTCCAAGACATCATTCTTAAGTCGGACGCCAGCGGTTCGAATGTTTATTTGAAAGATGTGGCTCGTGTTGAACGTGGTGCAGAAAGTTACGATATTCGAGGTCAATATAATGGCTTCCCAGCATCGGGTTTAGGTATTTCATTAGGTACAGGTGCAAACGCGCTTGAGACCGCCAATGCAGTAAAAGAGCGCTTAGACCAACTAAGTGCTACGTTCCCTGAAGGGTTGCAGATTGCTTACCCATTTGAAACGACGCCATTCGTCAAAGCCTCGATTCAAGAGGTGGTTAAAACGCTGTTAGAAGCCATTCTTCTTGTGTTCTTAATCATGTACCTGTTCTTGCAGAACTTCCGTGCGACGATCATTCCAACGATCGCAGTGCCTGTCGTACTGCTCGGCACCTTCGCTATTTTGTACGCGACTGGATTTAGCGTAAACACGTTAACCATGTTCGCGATGGTTCTGGCTATCGGTTTGCTGGTGGACGATGCCATCGTTGTGGTGGAAAACGTCGAGCGTGTGATGCATGAGGATGGGTTAGAGCCCAAAGAAGCGACCAAAAAATCGATGGGGCAGATCACTGGTGCTCTGATTGGTGTAGGTCTGACGCTTTCTGCGGTATTCGTCCCTATGGCGTTTATGTCTGGTTCTACAGGGGTTATTTACCGTCAGTTCTCGATAACGATTGTGGCGGCGATGACACTTTCAGTTTTGGTGGCGATAATTCTGACTCCAGCATTATGTGCAACATTACTAAAAAAAGGCGATGCTGAGCTTCTAGAAAAGAAAGGCTTCTTTGGCTGGTTTAACCGCAAGTTTGATGCGATGACAGCTGGCTATGAAACCGGCGTTGCTAAACTCCTAAAGCGCACAGGTCGTATGTTGGTTGTATTCTTGGCAATGAGTGCAGGTGCGGGCTGGCTGTTTATGAATCTTCCGACATCATTCTTGCCGGATGAAGACCAAGGCACGGTATTCTCAATGGCCATTTTGCCGCCTAACTCAACGCAAGAGCAGACGGAAAAAACACTTGAGAAAATGCGCGACTTTTACCTTGTGGATGAGAAAGACAACGTGAAATCCGTCTTCTCCGTTGCGGGCTTTAGTTTTGCAGGCCAAGGCCAAAACATGGGGATGGCATTTATCGGTCTGAAAGATTGGTCAGAGCGTGAAGCGCCGGGTGCTGATGCAGCTTCCATTACGGGTCGAGCGATGGGGTACTTCTCAACCATCAAAGAAGCACTGGTGTTTGCATTTGCACCTCCTGCGATTCAAGAATTGGGTAACTCGACAGGCTTTGATTTCTATCTTCAAGATTCGTTGAACAAAGGTCACGACGCATTGGTCGCTGCGCAAGGTCAACTGCTTGGCATGGCTGCACAAAACCCGAAACTTGTCGGTGTTCGTCCGAACGGCCAAGCAGATGCGCCAATGTACAAAGTGAACATTGACCACGTTAAACTGCGTGCTCTGGATGTTAGCATTAATGACGTCAACCAAATCCTGTCAGCGGCATGGGGCGGAGCGTACATTAACGACTATATTGATCGCGGTCGAGTGAAAAAAGTCATGATGCAAAGTGATGCGGAATACCGTATGCAGCCAAAAGACTTCGATTCGTGGTACGTGCGCAACTCAAAAGGTGAGATGGTGCCTTTCTCTGCCTTTGCGAGCGGAGAGTGGACGTATGGTTCACCTCTTTTGCAGCGTTTTGATGGTTTGCCAGCGATGAATATCCAAGGCGGCGCAGCTCCTGGCGTCAGTACTGGTGAAGCCATGGCAGAAATTGAAGCAATGGTAGAAAAGCTACCAGAAGGCTTCACGGTGAACTGGAATGGTATTTCGTATGAAGAGCGCCTTTCCGGAAACCAAGCGCCAATGTTATATGCGCTGTCTATCCTCGTCGTATTCTTAGTTCTCGCCGCTTTGTATGAAAGTTGGTCAGTACCTTTCGCCGTGGTGTTAGTTGTGCCTCTTGGTGTGCTTGGTGCTGTGCTCGCGGTAATGACGCGAAGTATGGACAACGATGTATTCTTCCAGGTGAGCTTATTAACGACGGTCGGCTTGGCAACTAAAAACGCCATTCTGATTGTTGAGTTTGCGAAAGATTACTACGAGAAAGGCGCTGGCCTTATCGAAGCAACCCTGCATGCCGTTCGTGTTCGTCTGCGCCCAATTATTATGACATCGCTTGCCTTTGGTCTAGGTGTAGTACCGCTTGCTATCAGCTCTGGCGTGGGCTCAGCAGGTCAAAATGCGGTAGGTACTGGTGTACTTGGTGGCATGATCAGTGCGACGATCTTAGGTATATTCTTTGTGCCAATCTTCTTTGTGGTGGTTGAGCGATTGTTTGATCGACGTGCGAGAAAAGAATCGGAGGCAGAGTTGTCTGAGACTAATCCTAAACCGGCTCAGCAAAGCGAGTAAGACTTGGTTGCTGTAACTAAGTTATACTGGTGATAATAAACACGATAAAAGGGCGCTTCGGCGCTCTTTATTTTATGTTTTCACTTGGTGGTTACCGTCTTTGACGCAAACTTGAAGGGGGAGCGTTTTGCCTTATGCAGAATCTGCTTACTCCTTCCGACCGAATGAAAGCCTAAAGAAGAACAAACGACGATGAAAGATCAGAAAATCTCCCCAATTTCCGTTTTGGATCAAAGCCCTATGTTTGTCTGCGGTGTGATGCAGCGAATGTATCGCAACCGTGCTCAAGCTGAGCTCTCTCGGCAAAATTTAATGACACTCGAGATGGCAAGTGCACTGGCCGCTTTGGAAGAGTTTCAACCCATGAGTCAGCAAGCGTTGGCTGACGCGGTTCGAACTGAGCGAAGTGTAGCAAAGCGAATGGTGGATAATTTGGAAAAGCGAGGGTTTGTTCAAGTTTCTAAAAGTAAATCGAATCAGCGTCTCAAAATGCTCAGCATGACAAAAGAGGGGGCAAACGCTTTAAAGCAAGTGCATCAAATCATGACGAATTTACAGAAAGAATTTTTTGCTTGTTTGTCTGAATCAGAAGCGAGTGAGTTTTTTCGTTTGGTAAGAAAGCTTACTTTTGCAAATCACGACCAGTAGCTTATCTTAATGCTATCTAGCGCGCCTTTACTGTATTGGTGAGCAATTATATTAAGTCGTAAAACTTAAGAAATAGAATGCCCAAAGTACACGTGACGGTAGAAAGTACCGTAGTGAGTGCGATGATATTTGCGGCTAATGTGGCATTGCCTCCCATCGAACGTGCCATGACATAACTGGCTGCTGCCACTGGGGAAGCGTTCATAAAGAAAAGAATACCTAACTCAATTCCTCGAAAACCTACTAAGTAAGCACCAATAGTGATCATTACGGGTGCCACGATGAGCTTGTAACTGCTTGCAAACCAAGATGGACCTTTCTCTTTTCTCATCAAGCTAAAATCGAGTGAGCCGCCCGTACACAACAGCGCTAAAGGTAATGTCATTTTGGACAAGTAGTCCCCTGCATCAATAACAACATTCGGCACTGGAATAGAGAGCAAATAGAAAGCCATCCCTAGGACGATTGAGATTATCAGTGGATTCCTCGTCAGTGTTCGGCCCATCATTTTTGCGGCTTGTGGGACAGAAGTTGCGCCTTTGGGAGATAAGCAAATTACCGCTTGGACGTTGTAAATAAACGTGGTGACCGCGACATAAAGCGCTGCTAACGCCACACCTTGAGAACCATACGCATTGGCAACGTAAGCGATGCCAATAATACCTGTGTTTGCTCGAAACCCACCCTGGATAAGAACACCTTGGTCAGGCGATGCTTTGAACAGAAGCTTGACCGAAAGGTAGGTGAAAATGAAAAACGAAATGCTAGCGATGACGCCGAAATTGACAAAGCCACTCGCCGCGGAAAAATCGTGTTCTGAAGCCACAATACTGACAAATAACATCGCAGGTAGCGTAACTTGAAACACCAGTTTGGAGCCTACTTCGATAAAATTATCGTTGATCAGCCCTATGCGTTTGAACATCACGCCAAGTATTAACATTAAGCAGATAGGGCCGGTTATCGACAAAGAGAATTGCAACTGATGTAGAACAGCTTCCATGTAAGTACCCGCAGCAAAAGAAAAATATTCCTGCTGTCTATTAAGCCATAAACTCTGGGAGACAGGACAGAAAAGTGATGAAATTTTCCTCTTTTGTTGTTTCCAGAACCATTTGCATTCCAAGTTATGGACGAGGTCCCAGTTTAACAAAGCTGTACTGGTTCTATGCGCGATATGTTGGTTTACTACTTATCGTGATGCATCCACATGCATATTAAATAAAAGGGTTGGTCATTGTGGTTATGGATAGGAGTTCATCGATGAAAAGGAAACACAACAAAACCGTACTTTGTGCATTTGTCTCAGGTTCGGTGTTTGGTGCAGCTTTAGTCATTGCGATGTCTTTACCAATGTAATCGTTTCTGTAGGCTCTTTGAATACTCACGCTAATTCAATACAAAAACAGATTGAGTTCAGCTCGATGTACTGTTAGTTTGAAAACATGAAAATACACGTTAGCCCTTCATCAACAACCTTCTTTTGGTGGCGCTCTAAATAGAGCGGCACGGAATACTCACATTCTTAAGCTGCTGGATGGTAGCTAAGAGTGTTTGATCTTTTTATCTCCAGTAGCGATCTATTAAATACTTGGAGATAAATATGAACACCATTCAAAGTACATCACAGCGTGAAATTATCCTGACCGGTGATCGAGCGACAGGTCCGTTACACCTCGGGCACTATGTCGGTTCATTGCAACAACGAGTCAAATTGCAAACGGAGCATGAGCAAACGATCTTAGTCGCAGACATGCAAGGGTTGACGGATAACGCCCACAATCCATCAAAAGTATCCTCCAATATTCTCAATGTTGTTGCGGATTATCTGGCCGTTGGTATCGACCCCACACAAACCACGATCACGTTGCAATCTCAAATACCAGCGTTAGCTGAGTTAACGATGTATTACAGCAATCTTGTCTCTATTGCCCGTTTAGAGCGTAATCCCACGGTTAAAAATGAGATTCAAAGTAAAGGCTTTGAGCGCTCTATTCCTGCTGGCTTTTTAACGTATCCAATTTCTCAAGCTGCCGATATTACGGGGTTCCACGCGACGTTGGTTCCGGTAGGTGATGACCAACTGCCGATGTTGGAGCAAACCAATGAAATCGTAAGAAAAATAAACTACCTGGGTGGAAAAGAGGTTCTTAGAGAATGCCGTCCATTACTTAGTGATGCACCTCGTTTGCCGAGTACTGATGGCAAAAATAAGATGTCTAAAAGCATGGGGAATGCAATCAACCTAGGGGCGTCTGAAAAAGAGATTTCTGCGGCGGTGAAATCTATGTATACCGACCCCAATCACCTGAAAATTGAGGACCCTGGCCAAGTCGAAGGTAATATTGTATTTACCTACCTCGATGCTTTTTATCCTGATAAAAATTATGTCGAACAGCTAAAAGAGCATTATCGACGCGGTGGGTTAGGTGATGGTTTGACCAAGAAAGTGTTAGAAGAATGCCTACAAGAGATGCTTCGTCCTATTCGAGAAAAGCGTGCCATGTATCTAAATGACAAAGCACAGCTGATTGATATTTTAAAACAAGGCAGTCAGCGTTCTCGTGAGAAAACTGAACAAGTGCTATTTGATGTGAAAGATGTATTTGGTTTGAATTTGTTCTGAATTAAAAGTAGAGAGTTGAACATAAGGCACGATGGCTTATTAGCAACGTGCCTTTTTAAGTTCCCAGTCAGTCAAAGCGCATTGTTAAGAAGAAAAAAATTCACGACGAAAATCCGCTACTTCTTGTTGGTAATACCTTTGCCATTCCGGTTCTGACAAATTCGAATGGCTTGTGGCTCTTTCTTTTCTGAGTCTGGACTCAAGTTGTTGCAATGCTTGTTGGTAATCTCTGACTTGCTCTTTTTGCTCGGCAATTTGTTGCTGACGATCGTGAATCTCTTCGCTTTCGTCCTTCGTTAAGTAAGTTTTTTCCAGCTCTGCGATGATAGTTTGGCGATCTGGAAAGCTCATGCTATTGGGTATCAGGGCGACTGCACGCTCATATTTTACTTGGTCGTTTGTAAGCCCGATAGCCTCTGCATTTTCTTGCCAGTCTATGATGAGTTGCTCGAAAGCTTGCAAAAAGCTTTCTGGACTTTGCGTGTTGAGCTGTTGGGCCTCTACATTGAAATCGTATAGGGCGAACTCATCCGCGAAAATAACATCAGCCAACTCGCCCCAAACGCCTCTTGCCTCGGCTTTAAGTTGTGCAATACGTGAGGCTAGTGGTTGTTGCTCATCAAACAACAAATTACCCACACTTTCTTGCCATTGACTGTTGAGTTGATGGTAGCTCGCCAAAAGTTGAAATCGTGCTGAAGATAAATAAGGCTCGAGCAAGGCTAACTGTTCCTCACAGTCGCGGTTCGACATGCACTCATGCCAAAATGACTCAAGCTCTGCGACGAGTTCTCTCCCTTTGAGCAGAGTTAGTCTCTCAGTCGTTATTTGAGTCGCAGAAGGGAGCTCTGCGGTCTGTGGTGAAGCATCTGCACTGGGAGCGATATTGCTTGTTTTTAGTGATGTACTAGGGCCGTTCTTATTTTTTGCCTTTGGAGCAGAAGCGGACACGGCCGCTTCTTGCTGCCCATCTTGACTGAAAGTTAAAAACATCATGCCCGCCATAATGGCGGACATGATTATCAACGCGATTTTCTTCATGGCTTGATTGTTGCGCTAACTGGGAAATGGTCAGAAAGATTGTAGTGTTTCCATAAACTCTCTGCGGTTGTACGCGGCACGTCTACACGGTTGTCATTGAATGATTTCACCCCGTATTCGCTACTCACCATAACATAGTCAAGGTATTCCACGTTTTCGCCACCTGATAACGCTTCACCTGCGAAGTTATTGATGCGGGGATCAAAGGTTGACTCCGTGTATCCAGAATACTGAGGTTCGATGGCGCTTAAGTTAGCGATCATTTGTTGGTAGTCACCAGGGAACTTTCTTTTGTTTACGTTAAAGTCGCCGCTGTATACCACAGTTTCGCTTGAAGGAATGTTGAGAGATTTAGCGAGTGCGCGGATTTGTTTGAACTGGCGCTGACGATACTCGCGAGCGGTGTCTGTATCGAAAGATGCGGTATGGGTAGCAAACACATGGTAAGCCTGACCACCTTTAATAATTTCCGCATAATTCACGCCTTTGTCGGCAAAGCAGTCTATGCCAGAGCAGTCGGGGAAGACATATTGCGCTTCATTCACGATAGGATAGCGACTGACAATGATCACCCCACCATCATGAATATTAACGCCTTCTTTATCTAACATCTTAGTTTGGTACGGATATTCCTTAGCTAACTCACGTAGGAATGCTTCACGACCGCTTGCAAACACTTCTTGCAGCGCTAATACATCATAACCTTTGACGTATTGAGGAATCAGTTTGTAACGATCACCGATGTGCGATGCAATAGCCGTAAGAGCCCAGATGTTGTATGTCATCAACTTAAGGTTTTGTTCTTCGTTATCGACAGATTCATTTACTTTGCTTGGTGTGATGGTGTAATAAAGATCGTCGTATCGAGCGGTACTGTCTGACTTAAATACCAGTTCGGTTTCTCGGATGCCAAAAGCGTTAGTGTTGGCACGATGAATATCACGATCATCTTTAAGAGATAAATCGACATCGGCCGCCGATAAGCCATATTCAATGGTTGAATTATACCAATGACCTTCCATGACTTGATTGAGTGTTATGCTTTCACCTTTAGGGCTAGAAACCACAGTTTCAAAACGGTAAGTTTGGTTGGATTTCACGCCTTCCCAACGATTGAAGCTCAATACAGGTTTGGTTTCCCACGGACCAAGTACTTGTACATGTTGCTGCCACTCTTCTCCGTATTCAAGTAAATCACTGCCTTCGTGCTTTACTTGAATAGTTAAAGGCTGATCAGAGTTATTGGTTAGATAAACATCTGTATCTGCAATGCTTGGCAATGCCACCAAGCCACTTAATAAAAGACCCCACTGCGATAATTTCATCTTATTTTTCCATCATTTGAACTAGAGCAATCATTCTTGTTTATAAATATTACTTGCACGTTAAATATGGATGACATCGAAGCCAGTACTAAAAATTGTTATCAGAATGTGATCTTTATTCAATGGTGAGGAGTTGGGGTAGAGAGTTAATGGTTGCTTAAGCGGTTGTAAATAATAGCGATGGTTAACGAATCGTACTCACTGCAATCAAGTTGTCATCTTCGCTCTATAAGTTGTGCGGCGTCATTCATCCAGCCACATGGCTAGAACTTAAATTGATAGATGGAGCACCATGGCTAGAGCAGTAAATCCAATCGATGAAACCATCATTAAATTACTACAAGAGCAAGGTTTGATTAGAAGCGAAGCAGAAGCTCGTTTAAAGAAAGAGGTATACCGCTTGCAGCCTAATGAGATTGAAAAAGTCAAAAATTATGCCCAGCACTTTGGCATCAACGCTAAAGAAAAACTCATCGATGAGATCTTAGAGTTGCGCCGGGAAGCGCTCATAAAAAAATGTAGACACAATACGGAGCATGCGAGCCTATCTCTAAAATAGCACGTGATAAAAATATCAATTACTGGTCAAGATTTGATCTTTCAGGCCGATGTATATAAGAGCGCTCAATGATATCGAGCGCAAAAAACAGTGTGTTTTAGAGGTTAAGCTTTCACTTAAGTGAGAGGTTTGGAAAGGCTGCAGGGAGAAAGTGCATGCGTATTAAAGACTTAAGTGTCGTAAAGAAAATATCGGTTAGTTATTTAACCGTTTTTGCCGTGTTTGGTTTAGTGTCAGTAATGTTGGTGCAAGGTTTGTTAACACTGAATAAAGACATCTCAGTGCTAACAGATAAAAGCTTACCTTCTGTTGCGATTTTGAAAGGTATCCAAGTTGATATTACTAAAGTGCGCAAAGATGAGTTCTCGTTATTGCCAAACGCAAATCACCCCAAAATTGGTGAGTGGTTAAAAGGCCTCGACCAATGGCGTTCTGATGTGCAGGCTGGTATTGCAGAATACGAAAAGCTCGATCTTAATCAGCGTGAAACGCAGTCTTTTAACGTTTTTAAAGAAACCTGGAATCAATACATCAAGGAAACGAAGACTTACAACGCACTGCTAAGCCAAGGTGATGCTGAAAGTGCAAATGATGTGATTTTATCGAGTTTCGATACCTACTCAAAAGCGTTGAGCAGCTTGGATGATACCCTCGCGTTGAACGATGAGTTGGTGAATTTGATTGGCGAAGAAGTACAAAGTGAAGCGGCATTTACACAATACAGCGCTGCTGTTGGTGCGCTTGTCGTCGCATTGGTCATGGTAATGTCTGCCATGCTGCTTTCTCGAGTCATCTGCGGGCCTATTGATCGAGCATTGGAATTCGCTTCCAAAATCGCCAAGGGTCAATTGAATAATCAAATCGACGAAAGCGAATTGAGCAAAGACGAGTTAGGAACGCTGCTCAAAGAGCTTGTCGGTATGCAAACAAACTTACATTCGCTGGTTTCTGAGATTAATGACTCAACGATTCAGCTAACGGCAGCAGTAGAGGAAGTGAGTGCTATTTCTTCTCAGACCGCTTCTGGTATGCAAAATCAACAAATTGAACTTAGCTCGGTGGCTTCTGCGATGACAGAAATGCAAGCTGCTGTAAGTGAAGTGGCACAAAATACTGAAGTTGGCGCGACCTCTGCTTACTCGGCAACGGAAGTGGCTAAACAAGGAACGGCGACGTTACAACAAACTATCGCAGTAATTGAGCGTGTATCACATACGATCCAAGAGTCAGATGAACTGGCACGTGAGCTTGAATCGAGCTCAAACAATATCAATGTGGTCGTAGATGTGATCCGCGGGATTGCGGAGCAAACAAACTTGTTAGCACTGAACGCTGCAATTGAAGCCGCTCGGGCCGGTGAACAAGGACGTGGGTTTGCTGTTGTGGCAGATGAGGTTCGTTCTCTGGCGCAACGCACTCAAGACTCCACTTCACAAATTGTGGAAATTGTTAATCAACTACAAGAGAGCAGCAGCAAAATAGGGCATTCAAGCCGTGATTGTCAGGAGGGCATTTCTCAGTGTGTTGAGCAAGTCAATGACGCTGATAGCCAGATAAAAGAAATTGAACATTCTGTCGATAACATAGCGCAAATGAGCACACAAATCGCAACGGCGTGCAGCGAGCAGAATTCAGTATCCGAAGAGCTGAATCGCAGTGTGGAGCATATTAATAGTGCCTCAACAGAGATGGCTGAGGGAGCTTCGCAAACGGCTGTAGCTTGCCAGCAGATCAGTAGCCTAGCGCACAACTTGAAAACTCGAATGGGTTCATTCCAGCTCTAGTTGTTGTGTTTCAGCTTTATTCCTAACCTCATTGCTACAAAAAATAAGCCGGACGAAATGTCCGGCTTATTTATTCTCTGTCTATATAAATAAGTTCAGAGCATGCTCAATCTTGGGAGAATATGCTCGCTAGGCTGGAATACCACTATGGAACTTAAAATCTGTATCTGGCGTAGAAATTAAATCCGCCTCAACTCGGCCAAAATAGGCTATGCGTTCGCTGATGTCTTTGCCCGCGATTTGCTCTGCCAATACAAGATAATCTTGATAGTGGCGTGCTTCTGAGCGCAATAAAGAAACGTAGAATTTTGCGATATCGTCATCCATATGTGGTGCTAGTTTGGCAAAACGCTCACAAGATCGGGCTTCTATGTAGGCACCAATGATGAGTTTATCGATCAGCGTTTCCGGTTCATGAGTCTTCATATGCGAAATGAGCCCTTTAGCATAGCGACTTGCTGGAATATTTTTATACTCAATTCCACGACTTTCCATGATCTCTAAAACTTGATAAAAGTGGTGTAACTCCTCTTTAATCAAAAGCACCATTTTATCGATCAAATCTTGGCTGTACGGTGAGTTTGACTTAGCCATGATCGCTTTGGAAATATTGCTCTTACCTTTTAAAGTTTCTAGTGAGCCTACATTGCGATAAGCAAAATCTTCATAGGGTTTAAACCAGTCAAGCAGAGCATGTGAACTGGATTGGTCAACGGCATACTTACGAATTAAAAACATGGCAGATTGGCCAGCTTTTAGTTCGCACAAGTCGTGGGAATATTGAAATCATCGAAAAATAGCCGAAAGATGTCGAATTTTACTGAATTGAACCTGTATTTTTCATTTAAAACATAAAGATGGAAAGATTTAGAAAAAGTCAAGTTTAGGTGAAAAAGCAATATGCACACCTCAGCCTTCCGACAAAATACCGTGCATATAGCTTATCTTTTTGTTGACTTTTTGAACTAAGCGGCAACCAGTTTCGGTGCTCCAGAGTGGAAGCGAAACTCTGAATCGTCAGAGGTAATTAATTCAGCTTCAACATTAGCGAAGAGTTCAATACGTTCGGAAATATCTTCACCAGCAATCTGCTCTGCGAGTTCCAGGTAGTCTTGGTAGTGTCGTGCTTCTGAGCGTAGCAATGAGATGTAGAATTTTTGAATTGGCTCATCAAGGAAAGGTGCAAGCTTGGCAAATCGTTCACAAGAACGAGCTTCAATAAATGCACCAATAATCAGCTTGTCGATAAGAGCTGCTGGTTCAAAAGTTCGGATATGCTTAATCATTCCTTTGGCGTAACGACTTGCTGTAATAGGACGATACTCTAAACCTTGCTCTTCGATGATTTCTAACACTTGGTAGAAGTGGTGTAGCTCTTCTCGAATCAAGAGAACCATCTTATCAATCATATCCTGCCCGTAGGCACAGCCATCTTTGGGTTTGATTGATTTAGAAATATTGCTTTTACCTTTGAGTGTTTCAAGGCTGCCAATACCTTTGTAAGCAAAGTGCTCATAAGGCTCAACCAATTGAGTAATTTGCCCTTTACCTTCATCGGTTAAGACATAGCGTTTGAGAAGGAAAACGGCACTCTGCGAAGCTTTCAATTCGCATAGTAAATGATCTCGTAAAATCACGGATAGGTTTTCTGGCTTACGAGCCTCTTCAATCCAAGAGTCAGGGGTTGAGCATTTGAGGAAGCTATTTATTGGTTCTAATAATTTGTGATCGTACATATTGTATTAATGGCAGAAATTCTTGCTGACGATGATACCACATCAGAATTTTTGAGTTCGATTCTGTTAGAATAGAAACCTTAACGAAACACCATTTGGTGCGTAACTTATCAATAAAGTCAGAAGATTAGGTTAGAAAAAGAATGAAAGATAATACGTATAATAATTTCCCTAAAGGTTCTGATTGGAGGAAGTGGGATCTGCACCTACATACGCCCTATACGAACCTTAACCCGTATACCGCAACAGATGAGCAATTTATCTCTAAACTAAAAGCCGAAGAGATTTCGGCAGTGGCTTTGACAAATTACTACTTTTTCAAAGATGAAGAATTCACTTTGAAGAGCAAGCTCGAATCAGAAGGTATAACTACTTTCTTAAACCTTGAATTGAGAAGTTCATACACGAATACCGATGAGAAATGCTGCGATATACATGTGATCTTCAGTGATGATGTGTCTAAGGAAGAAATACAGAATCTGTTAGTCAAGTTAAGCTTGAATGTTGGTGCAGCAAAGAAGATGGCTCATGGACTTAAACCCCAAGATCTTCAATCGGCAACTGTTGAATTTTCTCATCTACATGAAATTTTGAATGACGAAGCGTTAGGGTTGAAGGGTAGATTTTTTATTGGCTTTCTCTCTCGTGGACACGGCAATGCTCGTTCAAGCAGTAATTTTGAGACTGTATATGCCAAGTCAGATTTCTTGCTACATTCAACGGATAAGGTAAGTAACTTAGAAGAAGATAGAGAGTTTTGGCTTAAGAACCGTCGCCCACTATTCCAAAGTAGTGATGCACACAGCTTAGAAAAGATTGGTACAAAATTCAGTTGGATTAAATCGGCTCCTACGTTTGAAGGACTAAAACAAGTTGTTTATGAACCAGAAGAACGTATTTGTCTTGAAGTGACTAAGCCTGATCAAAAACCTACATATCAGGTTATCGATTCACTTGAATTATCGAATAGTGGTTTGTGGGAAGGCAAAATAGAACTTAATGAAAATCTGAACACAATTATTGGTGGTCGTTCTACTGGCAAATCGTCTTTATTGGCTTCGATAGCTTATAAGTTAGGGAAGTTTTCAACAGATAATGAACGGTATCACAACTATATTTCATCAATTGCATCCTCCGTCAAGGTGAACTGGAAAGACGGAAATAATGATGTAGATAGAGATGTTGACTACTTCCCTCAAAGTTTTATGTACACACTGGCAAGTGATGACACTAAACGGAACAAACTTATCTCAGGAATTATAAAGAAGAAAGACGAAAAAGCTATTTTGGATAGATATTCTGGATTTGTTTCATCTCAGAAGTCTAAACAAGAGACTCTAATTTCAAGTCTTTTCGCTACAAAAGACGCTATCACTAAGAAGGAAGAGGAACTTTCTACATTTGGTGATAAGGTTGTTGTTGAGGGTGAAATCCGTAAATTGGAAGGAGAATTGGCAGCACTCAGTGGAGATTTTAGTGCCGATGAGAAAGCTGAGTATGAACAGGTTCAAACTGAACTAAGATCGATCAATGAGAAACTAACGCGACTTGATAAGATTTCTACTGAACTTACAGAGCTAACAAAGCAAAACTTTTTTAAAGATACAGATATTGAAGACAAAATCTCTGAACCCAAATTAGGAAAGTTGTTCTCTGATAAGTACAATCAGTTGAAAATGGATTTTGAGAAGAGTTGGCTTGCATTTATTGCAGAGAGAGAAGTGGTTCTATCTGATAGAGTTAAAGATCTTACTTTGCAAAAAGAACAGAATGAAACAAAGCCTATTTATATTAAAGGGCAAGAGCTGTTACAAAATGATATCGCAGCCCAACATTTAACAAATTCTTTGAATGTGGAAAGGAAAAAACTAACTGAAATTGAACAAAAAGAAGAAGAATTGAGCAAGCTAAATAAAGCGCAAGCTTCTCTTTCAGAACAACTGGCTGAATCGCATGAAGAGTATAAAGAACAGTCAAATAAATTAAGTGAACAACTTAAATTTAGCGGTGGTGACTTGGACGTTACAGTTACTTGTTCTTTTGATAATGAAATAATTAGTAATATTTTATCAGAACAGTTGATTCAAAGAAGTAATGATCAAAAGCAATTAGTAGCTGATTTTTGTTCTCAATATCCAGAAGATCCAAAAGAAACAGTCCGTTCACTCATTTCCATTGCAATGAGTAATCAACTTCAATGCAAAGGTAGCCATACTCCGCAGTCTACATTGACGCAGGTTCTTAGTACAAATACCTATAAACAAGATTATGAATTGACGTATCAAAATGACAGTTTTGAGAATATGTCTCAAGGAAAACAAGCGTTTGTAGTGCTAAAACTCCTCTTAGAGTTTAGTGATAAAATTTGTCCTGTTCTAATTGACCAACCAGAAGATAGTCTTGACAATCGAGCAATTTACAATGAGTTGGTTAAATATCTCAAGTTAAAGAAAAAAGATAGACAAATTATTCTGGTTACACATAATCCGAATGTAGTAGTAAGTGCAGATGCAGAACAGGTCATAGTAGCAAACCAAAATGATGTCAAACTACAAAATGAATCTGGAATGAAGTTTCAATATGTTAGCGGTGGGATTGAACACTCTAAACCTAAAAATACTAAATGTGATGTGTTCTTATATTCTCAAGGAATAAGAGAGCATATTTGTGAAGTGTTGGAAGGTGGTAATGAAGCATTCAGAAAGCGTGAGCAAAAGTATCAGCTCTAAGTATAAGTAGTATAAAGAATGCCCAGTTTGTCGTTGGGCATTTTAATGTTGAGGTAAAGTTTATGATTACTGAAGTCTGACGTGCATAAAAGGTAATATGCACACCTATGCCTTTAGCTCGCACAGTAGGTGGTCTAACAAAATGGTTTGAAGGTTCTCTGGTTTCTTTGCTTCCTCTACCCATTCATCAGGTGTACTGCATTGCAGAAATTGGTTAATGGGAGCAAGAAGATCTTGATAGGCGTCTAGATTCATCATTTTAGTTTTAGTACTTCACATTTTTATTGGGCATATCCGTTGTCTTGCGGATAGAAAAAAGGCTGCGATTGCAGCCTTTATTGACCTTAAGTGAATGTTACCACTTTTTCTTCTCGCCGAAGAGTGCTTCCATGTCATTGTCGCGCTCTTTATCGGCGATCTGCTGCATTTCGGCATCACTTTTATCTTGGCGTTTTTTATCTAGGTCGCCCAGCATGTCTTCAAGCTTCTGTTTCGCTTGAATAGAGTAGGGATCGCTCTTTGTACTCAATGCATCGATACCTTTGCGTAGCAGTTGAAGTGCTGTGCCAGGTTGACCTCGAGCAATAGAGTCGTTTGCTCTTTTGATGACGTTTTCGATGTTGATACGAATCTGCATCGTTTCTAAACGCGCATTTTCAGCGACATAAGTCTGGGTGTCGATACGGCCTTTATTGTGTTCGTTACGGATAGTATCGCGAAGGCGCTTCACCAACTTAAGCATGACGATGGCTTGTTTATCACTGCTTGGCATTTTGAACGTGGTACTCTCGCCAGTGGGACCATTCTCTTTCAGTTGATCAATCTGTTGCTTCATGTTTTCGATACGTTGAGCAAGCTGCTTATTCTTCGGGTCAAGCTCATGCATGCTTTCTAGCGCGTCAAGAATACGATTGTTTAGACATAGCAACAGCTCCTTGCTAAAAGGGATATGGTGCGCATGACCAATCAACTCTTCAGTGCCATCAATCAAGGCAACATAGCGTGCGGACTCCTGTCTTTTCGCAGTCTCTACCTTGACCTTATACTGCAACATAATGTTATAGCCTAGGATCAACACCAGTAGGATGGCTACCAAAGCGATTATTAAACCAATATTCATATCTTTGCGTCTGCTTTACTTTTCTACGGCTAGCATTAAAGAATACATGAATCTTATCTTACTCGGCACCCTATTTGTTTGATTATTTTGTCTCTCCCACGTTTTAGCTACTGATAGAAGTCACATCATAGAAATTCAGTCATTTATTGGCTCAACTTTGTGCATATTGTTTCTATGTTGAGGATTATCAGTATGTGATTGAGGTATAAGTTAGAAATTACTGTTCATTTCGATTTGAACGCGTTATAACTAATTATTATATCGCTCGTCCGAGTGGCCAATAAATTATCTCATGAACAAGTAAGGGATTACGATGAAACTGCAGCAGCTGAAGTATATTGTTGAGGTTGTAAACCATAATCTGAATGTATCCGCGACGGCAGAAAGCTTGTATACCTCTCAGCCAGGTATCAGTAAGCAGGTTCGGTTGCTGGAAGATGAGTTAGGCATTCAGATTTTTGAACGTAGCGGTAAGCACTTAACACAGGTGACACCTGCTGGTGAAGAAATTGTACGTATCTCTCAAGAAATTCTCGCTCGTGTAGAAAGTATCAAAGCTGTAGCAGGGGAGCACACCCACCCAGAAATGGGGACGCTGAATATCACCACGACACATACGCAAGCGCGTTATGCTTTGCCGGATGTCATCAAAGGTTTCACTTCTCGCTACCCAAAAGTGTCATTACACATGCATCAAGGTACGCCGTCACAAATGTCTGAGGCGATTGCCAAAGGTACGGCGAACTTTGCGATTGCGACAGAAGCGCTTCACTTATATCAAGATGCCATCATGCTGCCTTGTTATCACTGGAACCGTTCAATTGTCGTGCCCAAAGATCATCCATTAGCGAAGAAAGACAAAGTGACGATCAGCGATCTTGCCGCTTATCCATTGGTCACTTATGTGTTTGGTTTTACGGGCCGTTCAGAGTTAGATACCGCATTTAATCGTGAAGGTTTAACCCCGAGAGTGGTGTTCACTGCAACTGATGCGGACGTTATTAAAACGTATGTTCGCATGGGTATTGGTGTCGGCGTAATTGCTAGCATGGCTGTGGATGAAGAGCAGGACAGCGATTTAGTCGCAATAGATGCGAGCCATTTATTCGGGGCTAGTACGACAAGTATTGGCTTCCGCCGCGGCACATTCCTGCGCTCATACATGTTTGATTTTATGGAACGCTTTGCTCCACATTTAACTCGCCCAGTGGTAGAGCAGGCGATTTCTTTGAAATCTAATGCAGAAATCGAAGAGATGTTTAAGGACATCGAGCTCCCGGTGAGATAACACTTCATTGATGTTTCGATTCCCTCTACAATGCGCTCGTTGTAGGGGGAGCTATGAAAACGCAATTTCAATTTATTAATGACTGCTTATTGGAAAACGAATCGCTATGGCGGTTTGAACCATTTAAAAGTAGCATCCACATCTCATTACCTTGGCAAGAGCAACACCCTCAGTTGTGCCAGTGGTTAGTGTCTCTTTCTCCCTCTCAAATCGAAGAGTATAAAGCGGAACCTGAACTCGCCTTAAAAGCGATAAGCGCGTTCGTGCCTCAACTCGAACAACTCGCTTATCACACGCGTTTAGAGTCTTTAACCTTAAATGGTTTGGCACTCGCTCGTGGCTTAGACAACGGCATTCCCGGACGTAAGCTGGAGCAAATCAGCTCGATGGGTGAAGCTGCAATTCAACAACACTGTGGCGAAGAATGGTTAGAGTGGTGTTCAGGGAAAGGTTATTTAGGACGAATCCTGGCAACACAAACCGATCAGCCTGTGACCAGTTTCGAATATCAACAAGCACTGTGTGATTCAGGGCAACAAGCGGCGAATGAACACCATTGGAAGATGACGTTTATTCAAGGCGATGCGTTCGATAGCAAAGCGAGAGCGGTGTTTAAACCGACGCAACACGCGGTAGCACTGCATGCGTGTGGTGACCTCCATGTTCGTCTAATGCAGTACGGCAGTGAGAATGGGATTGCTGCGATGACCATCTCACCTTGTTGTTATCACTTGATTCAGTCGGAACAATACCAGCCGATGTCGAAACCGGGGAGGGCTTCTTCTCTCTCATTGTCTAAGCAAGAACTGCGTATCCCGTTACAGCAAACGGTGACAGGGGGAGAGCGTGTACGTCGCCATCGTCAGCAGGAAATGGTGTTTCGTCTTGGCTTCGATTTGATTACTCGACGAGCGTTAGGCATGGCAGAGTACCAACCTGTCCCCAGTATTCGGAAGTCGCAATTAAGTGAAGGCTTTGAATCTTTGTGTCGCTGGGCGGCGGAGCAGAAAGGTATCGTTCTTTCTCAAGAAATCGATTTCGATCATTTTGAAAAGTTAAGCGAACAACGCTTCTGGCAAATGGAGAGAATGAGCTTAGTGCAACTGGTTTTTCAACGTCCATTGGAGATCTGGCTCGCATTGGACAAAGCACTTTATCTTGAAGAACGTGGTTATCGTGTTAGATTGTCAGAGTTTTGCCCTAAATCAGTTACACCTAGAAATATTTTAATTTGCGCATATAAGAATTAGTTATTTTTTATAGCTAAACGCTCTATATGAAAAGCCCACTTATGCGTGGGCTTTTGTAAACAAAACGTGACAAATTGGTTTTATTTTGTCATTAATTGAACATAGCGATAGCTTGAGTTGGTTCAACGTATTCCAAGTCAAAGCTTTCTGCTACTTCTTTACATGTTACTTTTCCGTGAATAACGTTTAGACCTTCAAGGAAGCCTTTGTCTTCTAGAAGTGCCTCACGGTAGCCTTTGTTTGCGAGTTTCACAATGTAAGGGAGTGTTGCATTGTTCAATGCGAAAGTTGAAGTACGTGCAACCGCACCAGGCATATTTGCTACGCAGTAGTGAACCACTTCATCCACGATGTAAGTTGGATCTGCGTGGGTTGTTGCGTGAGATGTCTCGAAACAGCCACCTTGGTCAATAGCCACGTCAACCACTGCCGCACCAGGTTTCATCTTAGCAATGTGCTCTTTTGTTACCAGCTTAGGCGCTGCTGCTCCAGGAATTAGAACTGCACCGATAACAAGGTCAGCTTCTAGAACATGCTTCTCGATAGCGTCTTCAGTAGAATAAACCACTTTAGCGCGACCTTGGAATTCTTCGTCAAGCTTACGAAGTGTATCTACGTTGCGGTCTAGAATGGTTACGTCAGCGCGAAGACCAACAGCCATACGAGCTGCGTTTGCACCAACAACACCACCACCAACGATGACGACTTTCGCTGGCTCAACACCAGGTACGCCGCCTAGGAGCAGACCACGACCGCCGTGTGATTTTTCCAATGTTTGCGCGCCAGCTTGGATAGACATCCGACCTGCCACTTCTGACATTGGTGCTAACAGTGGCAAACGACCCATATTATCCGTTACAGTCTCATAGGCTATACAGACAGCTTTGCTCTTGATTAGCTCATCAGTTTGTGGAAAATCTGGTGCTAGGTGTAAATAAGTAAATAAAATTTGCCCTTCGCGGAGCATTGCTCTCTCTACTGCTTGGGGTTCTTTTACTTTTACAATCATGTCTGCTTGCGCGAATACGTCTGCAGCATGAGGGAGAATGGATGCGCCGACAGCGATGTAATCATCGTCTGAAAAACCAATGCCGGCACCTGCATTGGTCTCAACTAAAACTTGGTGACCATGTGAGATGAGTTCTCTCACGCTTGCTGGGATCATACCAACACGATATTCGTGGTTCTTGATTTCCTTAGGTACGCCAATGATCATCCTGTATCCTCTTTCTATAATGGTTGTATTAACTGTTTGTAGGGTGTTATTGTCGAATTAATAACTAGTATAGTTATAGATTTGTAAAATTTGGCACCAAATATTAAAAAGTTGTAGTATATTTTTTTGCAAGGAAGTAATAAGGTGGAATAAAAAATGGCAGACAACTATAAAAAGCCGTCCAAGGAACTAGACCGTATCGACCGCAACATTCTTAATGAACTGCAGAAAGACGGTCGTATTTCAAACGTTGAGCTTTCAAAACGTGTGGGACTTTCTCCAACGCCATGTTTGGAGCGTGTACGTCGCTTAGAGCGTCAGGGTTACATCACAGGATACACTGCATTATTGAATCCGCAGTTCCTGGATGCGTCACTATTAGTATTCGTTGAGATTACACTAAACCGTGGTGCGCCGGATGTATTTGAGCAGTTTAACTCAGCTGTTCAAAAGCTAGACGACATACAAGAGTGTCATCTTGTATCAGGTGACTTTGACTATCTTCTTAAAACCCGTGTATCAGATATGGGTGCTTACCGCCGACTATTGGGCGATACGTTACTACGTCTACCTGGCGTAAATGACACTCGCACATACGTTGTAATGGAAGAAGTGAAACAATCTAACCAGCTTGTGATCAAAACTCGTTAATTTCTTGCAAAGAAAGCGGTATATGCTTCCGCTTTCGCCAGAGAGTAATTGGGTTTTTCTCTTTGATATGGTTAAATCAATTTACCGAGCGGCTTGATGCCGCTCGGAATGTTTTGCAAATTCCTATTTCATTTCCATATTCAAGTTGATTTATGTTCAAAGAGAACGCAAAGAAAGTCGAAACCATTATCAAAACCAGTGAAGAGCCCCAGTCTTCACGCTTAAATGGCTTCCAACGCTTAAAAGAGTGCTGCTTTATCGTTGGCGTTCTTAGCTCGGTATTGCTTGCGGTTGCACTATTTACCTTCAGTCCGGCCGATCCTTCCTGGTCCCAAACCGCATGGGGAGGGGAGATCGATAATGCTGGTGGCCTTTTCGGCGCTTGGCTTGCGGACACACTATTCTTCACATTTGGCTCTCTCGCTTATCCCATCCCTTTCTTGCTAGCTGCGGCTGCATGGGTGATTTGCCGTAAACGAGGAGAAGATGAGCCAATTGATTTCATGTTATGGGGTACGAGGTTACTCGGCCTTGTCGTCCTTATAATGACTAGCTGTGGTCTAGCCGATATTAATTTTGATGATATTTGGTATTTCTCGTCCGGTGGTGTCGTCGGGGACGTGTTGTCTAGCCTAGCTTTACCTACATTGAATGTACTTGGCACGACATTGGTACTGCTGTTCTTATGGGGAGCGGGTTTTACTCTCTTTACTGGCATCTCATGGCTTAACATCGTTGAGTGGCTTGGAGATCGTGCATTAGCGCTAATTGCGGCGCTTGCAAATAAGATAAGAGGCTCTGAGCAAGAAGTTTTAGAACCTCAGCTAGATGAGTTCGTGGAAGATAAAGTCTCTACGCCTATACATAACGTAGACCATGACATTGATGATGAACCGCTTCCTCATTTAACGGCGTTCGATGTCGATGAGCCGAAAGAATCGGCGCCTGCGCATGAGTATCCTATTTATATGCCGCAAGCTAAACCTGAGAAGCCAGCGGAACAAATGATGGTGGAACCGACGCCACCACAACACAAGGCTACGGTTAATGCTGCGCCAGTTTATGCTCAACCTGAGCACCAAACGCAATCTGTCCATGCGGTGAATACTGATAACGTTGATCCGCTTCTGGAGCGTACCAAGCAGCTGAATGTTACGATAGAAGAGCTTGAAGCTGCAGCGCAACAAGCAGATGACTGGGGAACTGAAGAACAGGTAGCCCCATCATTTGCAGACACTTACTCTTCCTATGTAGAGCAACATACAGCTACAGAAGAACCGATCAGTGTTGAACCAGATTATGCGGAGTACGAACAATTTGAAGCAGAGCAAGTACAGCAGCCAAGTCTTGAGCATCCTGTGCATGAAGAGCCTGTAATTGATTCCGCTGCGCTAGATAGCATCACGGAGCAAACAGAATCGAGTCAACACATTGAACCTACGATCTCTGATTTTGACGTGTTAGACGATGAAGACGAAGTGGAGTCACAGTCTGTACAACAAGTACAGCCAGCTCCAGCAACACCTCATCAGCAAGTGGCAACACCTTCAACAACATTTGAACCTGCACTTCAAAAAGCGGAGGTTGAAGAGGTTCAAGACGGTGACGAAGATGTAGCGGCATTCCAAGACATGGTTTCTAGTGCGCAAGCCAAAGTAGCAGCGACACAGAACCCATTTTTGGTACAGAAAGAAGAAAACCTGCCTGTTCCGGAAGAGCCACTTCCAACGCTCGAGTTGCTTTACCATCCAGAAAAACGCGAAAACTTTATCGACCGTGATGCGCTAGAGCAGGTCGCTCGATTGGTTGAGAGCAAGCTAGCGGACTACAAAATCAAAGCCGACGTGGTGGGGATTTATCCTGGTCCAGTGATCACTCGCTTCGAGCTTGATTTGGCGCCGGGGGTAAAGGTAAGCCGTATTTCTGGTCTTTCAACTGACTTAGCGCGTGCATTGTCTGCAATGGCTGTACGTGTTGTAGAAGTAATCCCTGGCAAGCCTTACATCGGTTTGGAACTGCCAAACATGAGTCGTCAGACGGTCTATTTATCTGATGTAATCAGTAGTCCTCAGTTTGAGCAAGCAACGTCACCAACAACGGTTGTGTTAGGTCAAGACATTGCGGGCGAAGCTGTTGTGGCTGATCTCGCGAAGATGCCTCACGTGCTAGTAGCAGGTACAACCGGTTCTGGTAAGTCGGTGGGTGTGAACGTGATGATTTTGAGCATGCTGTATAAAGCTGGCCCAGAAGATGTACGCTTCATCATGATTGACCCGAAAATGCTAGAGCTTTCTATTTACGAAGGTATCCCTCATCTTCTTTCTGAAGTTGTGACTGATATGAAAGACGCATCAAACGCTCTACGTTGGTGTGTGGGTGAGATGGAACGTCGTTATAAATTGATGTCGGCATTGGGCGTTCGTAATGTGAAAGGCTTTAACGAGAAGTTGAAGATGGCAGCAGAAGCAGGTCACCCAATTCATGATCCATTCTGGCAAGAAGGCGACAGTATGGATACGGAACCGCCATTGTTAGAAAAACTGCCGTACATCGTTGTTGTTGTCGATGAATTTGCTGACCTGATGATGGTGGTGGGTAAGAAGGTAGAAGAACTGATTGCACGCTTGGCACAAAAGGCGCGTGCGGCAGGTATTCATTTAATTCTTGCGACTCAGCGTCCATCGGTGGATGTTATCACGGGTCTGATTAAAGCGAATATTCCAACTCGTGTTGCGTTTACGGTATCGACTAAAACAGACTCCCGTACGATTCTAGACCAAGGTGGTGCAGAATCACTGCTTGGTATGGGTGATATGTTGTATCTACCGCCGGGCTCAAGTCATACAACTCGTGTCCACGGTGCATTTGCATCAGATGATGATGTTCATGCTGTTGTAAACAACTGGAAAGCGCGTGGTAAACCGAACTACATTGAAGAGATCATCAGTGGAGACCAAAGTCCAGAAAGCTTATTGCCAGGCGAGCAAATGGAAGCGGATGAAGATGTAGACCCACTCTTCGATCAAGTCGTTGAGCACGTGGTTCAATCACGTCGAGGTTCGGTTTCCGGTGTTCAGCGCCGATTTAAGATCGGTTACAACCGTGCCGCCCGTATTGTTGAGCAACTCGAAGCACAAGGTATCGTGAGTGCACCGGGTCACAACGGTAACCGCGAAGTTTTGGCTCCTGCGCCACCAAAAGATTAATGAACTTGTGTTACTCACCTAAGTCCAACAGAGGTGAGTAACTTTAGGTCTTTGACCCTCTGATAGGTATCTGAATGAAAAAACGATTTTCAGCGAAATTTTTCTCAGCGCTAGTTTTAAGCGTTTCTTTCTTCTCAGCTGCGAATGCAGCATCTCCCAAAGATGAACTCAATAAACGTCTCGCAATGAACGAAGGTTTCAGTGCCGATTTCTCCCAGCAAGTGATCAGCCCTGAAGGTGAAACGGTAATGGAAGGTGAGGGCACGGTTGAAATCGCTCGTCCAAGTTTGTTCCGTTGGAGTACGACTTTCCCTGATGAAAACCTTTTAGTATCTGACGGTAAGACGTTGTGGTATTACAGCCCATTCATTGAACAAGTAAGCATTTACTGGCAAGAGCAAGCGACCGAGCAAACACCATTTGTGCTGTTAACTCGCAATAGAGCAAGCGATTGGGATAACTATAAGATTTCTCAGAAAGGTAATGAGTTTACGCTCATTCCAACGGCAATTGACTCTACTCAAGGCCAATTCCAAATTAATATTGATACAAAAGGTGTAGTGAAAGGCTTTAACGTCATCGAACAAGATGGTCAGAAAGGGCTGTTTACTTTTAGTAATGTTAAGCTTGGTAAACCAAAGGTAGACAGATTTACATTCACAATTCCAGATGGCGTGGAAGTGGATGACCAAAGGAATTAATTGGTAGTGAGTAATTACACGTTAGATTTCTCAGGGGACGAAGATTTTCGTCCCCTTGCTGCTCGTATGAGACCACAAACTATCGAACAGTATATTGGACAGCAGCATATTTTAGGTCCGGGTAAACCCCTACGCCGAGCGCTAGAGGCGGGACACATTCACTCGATGATTTTGTGGGGACCACCAGGCACAGGCAAAACGACATTAGCGGAAGTGGCAGCAAACTATGCCAACGCCGAAGTTGAGCGTGTATCTGCGGTGACGTCTGGCGTTAAAGAGATCCGGGCTGCGATCGACAAAGCGCGTGAGAACAAAATGGCAGGTCGCCGCACTATCTTATTCGTGGATGAGGTGCATCGCTTTAACAAATCACAGCAAGATGCGTTTTTACCGCATATTGAAGACGGTACGGTTACGTTTATCGGTGCGACCACAGAGAACCCTTCGTTTGAGTTAAACAACGCATTACTCTCGCGTGCTCGCGTTTACAAGTTGACTTCTCTTGGTCAGAGCGAAATATCGCTGGCGCTTGATCAAGCGATTAACGACAAAGAGCGCGGCTTGGGGAATATACCAGCACATTTCGCCGATAACGTACTAGATCGCCTAGCAGAGCTAGTGAACGGTGATGCTCGCATGTCTCTTAACTACCTTGAACTGCTATACGATATGGCAGAAGACAACGAGCAGGGTGAAAAAGAAATCACGCTTAAGTTGCTTGCGGAAGTGGCGGGAGAAAAGGTCTCTCGCTTCGATAACAAAGGTGATATCTGGTACGACTTAATCTCTGCAGTTCACAAATCCATTCGTGGTTCAAATCCAGACGCCGCTTTGTATTGGGCTGCACGTATGATCGCTGCAGGTTGTGATCCGCTCTACATCGCTCGCCGATTACTTGCGATAGCATCGGAGGATGTTGGCAACGCGGACCCTAGAGCCATGCAAGTTGCACTCTCCGCGTGGGATTGCTTTACCCGTGTTGGTCCGGCAGAAGGTGAACGTGCGATTGCACAGGCGATCGTTTACTTAGCGTGCGCGCCAAAAAGTAATGCGGTGTACGTGGCATGGAAACAAGCGCTCACAGATGCTCATAACTTACCTGAATATGAAGTGCCGCATCACCTTCGAAATGCACCTACCAGTTTGATGAAAGACATGGGGTATGGGGCAGAGTATCGTTATGCTCACGATGAGCCGGGTGCCTATGCAGCCGGTGAGCAATATTTGCCACCAGAAATGGCAGATCGTAAGTATTATCAGCCAACAAATCGCGGTCTAGAAACCAAAATCGGCGAAAAGTTAGATTACTTGGCTAAATTAGACGCAAATAGCCAACAAAAGCGCTATGAAAAGTAGGCGTTTTTGGATACATTTGTTCAGTAAATTTTTTTAACGCGTACGCTTGGAAAGTGCGCGTGATTTCACAACAAAAAGCATAGGATTAACAATGCTGGATTCTAAATTACTTCGTACAGAGCTGGATGAAACAGCTGCTAAACTGGCGCGTCGTGGCTTTAAGCTAGACGTAGAGACTATTCGTAAACTTGAAGAACAACGTAAGTCCATTCAAGTAGAAGTAGAAAATTTACAATCCACGCGTAACTCCATCTCCAAACAAATCGGCCAAAAAATGGCGGCTGGCGACAAAGAAGGCGCAGAAGAGATCAAGAAACAAATCGGTACTCTAGGTAGCGATCTTGATGCGAAGAAAGTTGAACTTGAGCAAGTAATGGCTCAACTAGACGAATTCACGCTTTCTGTACCAAATATCCCAGCAGATGAAGTGCCAGATGGCAAAGACGAGAACGACAACGTTGAAATCTCTCGTTGGGGTGAGCCTAAGACTTACGACTTCGATTTGAAAGACCATGTTGACCTAGGTGAAATGGGTGGCGGTCTAGACTTCGCAAGCGCAGTTAAGATCACTGGCGCACGTTTCATCGTGATGAAAGGCCAATTTGCTCGTCTACACCGTGCAATCGCTCAGTTCATGCTAGATCTTCACACAGAAGAACACGGCTACACAGAAATGTACGTACCTTACCTAGTAAACTCTGACAGCCTATTCGGTACTGGCCAGCTTCCTAAGTTCGGTAAAGACCTTTTCCACACAGAGCCTCTAGCGGAAAAAGTAAACGACGAAGAGCCACGTAAACTGTCTCTAATCCCTACGGCAGAAGTACCTGTAACGAACCTAGTTCGTGACACGATTTCTGACGAAGCGGATCTACCAATCAAGATGACAGCTCACACGCCGTGTTTCCGTTCAGAAGCGGGTTCATACGGTCGTGATACTCGTGGTCTGATTCGTATGCACCAGTTCGACAAAGTTGAGCTAGTACAAATCACTAAGCCAGAAGATTCAATGAATGCGCTAGAAGAGCTAACAGGTCACGCTGAGAAAGTTCTACAACTTCTAGAGCTTCCTTACCGTAAAGTGGTTCTTTGTACAGGTGATATGGGCTTCGGCGCTCGTAAAACTTATGACCTAGAAGTTTGGGTTCCAGCTCAAGAAACTTACCGTGAAATCTCTTCATGTTCTAACATGTGGGACTTCCAAGCTCGTCGTATGCAAGCGCGTTTCCGTCGTAAAGGCGAGAAGAAACCTGAGCTTGTACACACGCTAAACGGTTCTGGTCTAGCAGTTGGTCGTACCATGGTTGCTATCCTAGAAAACAACCAAGAAGCAGATGGTCGCATTGCAATCCCTGCAGTACTTCAGAAGTACATGGGCGGCGCAACGCACATCGGTTAATTCATTAGCCACTAGAACACCAAAACCCAGCCTCAGCGCTGGGTTTTTTGTTATCTGCGTCGAGTGAAAACATACTGTTATGTAAATGCTGGATTAGGTAATGCATAGTTGACCCAAATTATTAAAACCGCTTGCTAATGACATTTTTATAAGCTTCATTGAGCATGACAAGCTCCTCCAAAATATAAAGAGGAGGTACTTTCATGGCTTCAATAAGAATAAGCGGCTCTGTTGGCTTGGGTGGTAAAAATGTGGATGCTGATATTCGTACGGTACAAAGGTCTATTAACCAATTGCTTGGTTCTTTAAAGGGAGTAAAGGAACTTAAAGTGGATGGGAAACTAGGCTCTAGACCGGAAAACTCCAAGACTGTCGCCGCAATTAAAGCTTTTCAGAAAAACCTTGTTGGGATGGCTCGTCCAGATGGAAGGATAGATGTGAATGGAAGAAGCCATCGTAAGCTAAACGAGTATTTACAACGAACACCTGGGACTGCGGTGGCATATACGTTACCCTTGGTTGGCTCAAGAGATGCGTTGACGGACTTGGATTATCGCAAAGTAGCTGAAACTCTTGGATGCGAAGTCGCTGCTATTAAATAAAGCTGTGGCGGAAGTTGAGAGCCGAGGAGACGCCTACTTTAGCAATGGTAAGCCAAAGATTTTGTTTGAGGCTCATATATTTTCGAGACTTACTTCAAGAGCCTACGATAACAGCCATCCAAGTATTTCAAGTCGGCATTGGAATCGAAGTCTGTACGTTGGTGGTATCTCAGAATACGTACGTTTAAATAAAGCGATTGAACTGAATTCAAATGCAGCAATCCGCTCCGCATCTTGGGGACGTTTCCAAATTATGGGCTTTAATTTCAAATTAGCTGGTCATGTTACCGCTGAATCCTTTGTTAAAGCTGTATTCGAGTCGGAGAAGAAACAACTTGAGGCTTTTGTTACGTTTATCCAAAAGTCTGGCTTAGGTGAGCATATAAGAGATAAAAATTGGGCTGCCTTTGCTCGTGGCTACAATGGTTCTGAGTATCAGAAAAATCAATACGACGTCAAATTAGAAAAGGCTTACAAAAAATATGCTTCGATTAAAAATGCTGCGTAACATTTCTTTGCTTGGATTTATTTTTAGTTCATCGGCTTGTGCTTCCAGCCACACTAATACTGCGCTATTTAAGTGTGATGCTTCACATCCTAACCGTCTAGAAATATCAATAGAAAACATAAACAGTCAGGTACTACTGTCGGAGTTTAACTTAGAGGGGAGCAGTATTGAAAGAACCTTAGTTATAAAGGACTTTAAATTAGACCAGTATCATCGAGCGTTGGTAGATGAGAAGTCACTGGCATTTAGTATTGGTGAGCGCGTTATATTGGTCAGTGAGTACTTTAGCGAGGAGTTTGATGAGGTAGAGAAGGTACTCAGTGTTACTTTGAGAGAGCCTGAGCAAACGCAGTATTTTGAATGCGAGGAAGGGAGTATGAGTAACCTTGCATTGCTTTTTCATGAGAGTGCCGAATAATCGATTACAGAATAATTATTACCAAAACGTAATAGTGTTTTCGAATTTACCCTAATTATCTTGTTATTTGTAATCGATATAATCATCCACCTTACCGCGGTAAGTAGATTTTCTCATTCAAGTAACGAGGAGGGCTTATGGCCGTAGGGTGGGCAAACGACGATAGCGTCAGCCAACAAATTCAAAACACAATAGACGACGAGATTTCCCGTGTTCGTGGCAGTATCACAGAGGGTGAGAGCGCCCATTACTGCGATGAGTGTGGTGATGAGATTCCGGAAGCGCGTCGTCTTGCAATGAAAGGCGTTCGTTTGTGTATCGAATGCCAGTCAACAATCGAATTGACATCTCAACGCCAAGTATTATTCAATCGACGCGCGAGTAAAGACAGTCAACTTCGATAGCTTTGCTTTTCTTGTAAATAAAGAGACGGTTTGAGTCTCATACTCAAACCGTTTTCATGTTGAATTGAACTATGAAGCGAAGCAGTCTTTGCGTTGTAACGCAGCATCAATCGCATTCACTAACTTTTCAATATCTTCCGGCTTGCTGATGAACGGCGGCATCATATAAATCAGTTTGCCAAATGGACGAATCCAAACACCGTGCTCAACAAAGAGAGCCTGGATGGTTTCCATATTCACAGGGCGATGCGTCTCCACTACGCCAATAGCACCCAACCAACGGGTGTTTTTCACCAAGTCGTATTCTTCAAGTTTTGGTAGTAACTCAGAAAACAGCGTTTCAATTTGTTGGGTTTGTTGCTTCCAATCACCTTGCTCGATCAATTCCAAACTTGCAGTAGCTACAGCACAAGCGAGTGGATTCCCCATAAAGGTTGGACCGTGCATAAAACAACCAGCATCACCACCACAAACAGTGTCTGCTACGTGTTTGCTCGCGAGGGTCGCAGAGAGGGTCATGTAGCCGCCAGTGAGTGCTTTCCCGACACACAGAATGTCTGGTTGAATATCTGTATGTTCGCAGGCAAACAATTTGCCTGTGCGTCCAAAACCGGTAGCGATCTCATCTGCAATCAATAACAAACCGTATTTGTCGCAAAGTCTACGCACGCCTTTGAGAAATTCTGGATGGTAGATACGCATGCCGCCTGCGCCTTGAACGATAGGCTCAAGGATCACCGCAGCGAGTTCTTTATGGTGCGTCTCAATCTTGTGCTCGAAGTCGGTAAGGTCTTCTGGCTTCCATTCATCCCAATAACCACAAGTTGGTGACTCCGCAAAGATATGCTCAGGCAGAAAGCCTTTGTAGAGAGAGTGCATGGAGTTATCAGGATCGGTTACCGACATGGCCGCAAAGGTGTCACCGTGATAACCGTGTCGTAAAGTAAGAAACTTCGGTCGGCGTTTACCTTTTGCATGCCAATATTGCAGTGCCATTTTTAAGCTGACTTCTACGGCAACGGAGCCTGAATCGGCAAGGAATACATGTTCAAGATTACTTGGCGCTAGGGATAGCAACTTCTTACACAAACTGATTGCTGGCTGGTGGGTAATCCCGCCAAACATCACGTGAGAGACTTGATCGATTTGCTGGTGAGCCGCTTGATTTAAGTGCGGATGGTTATAGCCGTGGATCGTCGACCACCAAGAAGACATGCCATCGACAAGCTCAGTACCGTCTTCCAGTTTAATGTGAACACCATTTGCCGATGCCACTGGGTAGCAGGTCAGAGGTGTCAATGTCGAAGTGTAAGGATGCCAGATATGCTGGCGGTCGAAGGCGAGATCCATGTGCGATTCCAATAATAATTTAGATTAAAAAATAAACAGGTGTAAACTTTGTTCTTTTGTGTTGTGTTGACAGTTTATCGAGACTCAGTAGACTGTCAACACAACAACAAAAGTGACTAAAGGAATACACGTGGAAGTTCGTCATAACTGGACGCATGCTGAAGTGCGCGATCTCATGGAAAAACCATTCATGGATCTCCTATTCGAAGCGCAGCTTGTACATCGTCAATATCAACAAACCAACCATGTTCAAGTAAGCACGCTTCTGTCGATTAAGACAGGTGCTTGTCCAGAAGATTGTAAGTACTGCCCTCAGAGTGCTCGTTACACCACAGACATCGAGAAAGAGCGTCTGATGGAAGTAGAACGCGTACTCGATGCTGCGCAAAAAGCCAAAAATGCTGGTTCTACTCGATTCTGTATGGGTGCAGCATGGAAAAACCCGAAAGAGCGTGACATGCCGCATTTGACCGACATGATCAAAGGCGTGAAGGGCATGGGTTTAGAAACGTGTATGACATTGGGCATGTTGACGCCAGATCAAGCAAAGCAATTGGCAACCGCTGGTCTGGATTACTACAACCACAACCTAGATACCTCACCTGAGTTTTACGGCAATATCATTACCACACGTACTTACCAAGACCGTTTAGACACTTTGTCTCACGTTCGTGATGCTGGCATGAAGATCTGTTCCGGTGGCATCATCGGCATGGGGGAAAGTGCTAACGACCGAGCAGGTTTGTTGGTTGAATTGGCTAACTTGCCGGTACACCCTGAAAGCGTTCCAATCAACATGCTGGTTAAGGTGAAGGGTACACCATTGGAAGAAGTGGACGACGTTGAGCCGTTCGACTTTATTCGTCTGATTGCAATAGCACGAATTATGATGCCCCAATCCGCAGTCCGTTTATCGGCTGGTCGTGAAAACATGAACGAACAAATGCAAGCGCTGTGTTTTATGGCGGGTGCAAACTCAGTCTTCTATGGTTGCAAACTTCTGACGACGCCAAACCCTTCTGAAGACAAAGACATGATGCTGTTCAATAAGCTCGGCATTAACAGCCAAGAGGTGTCTCAAAAACCTGATGAAATCGAAGAAAACGAGTTGCTGGACCGCGTTGTAGAGCGTGTGGCTGCTCGTCCAACAAAAGACGACCTTTTCTACGATGCCAGCGTTTAAATCTCGTATCGAGTCCGCCCTTGCCGATCGTAAAGCGCAGGGGCTGAATCGTTCGATGAATGTGGTGTTTTCCGGCAACCAATCGATTTTGGAATACGAAGGCAGACGCTACATCAACTTCTCAAGTAATGATTATTTAGGCTTGGCCAATGACCAAGCGCTCGTTCGTGCTTGGCAGCAAGGCTTGAGTGTATACGGCAGCGGTAGCGGCGCGTCTCCAATGGTCACAGGTTTTAGTGCCGCGCACAGCAATTTAGAAGCGGCACTAACCGAATGGCTGGGTTACGACAGAGCAATTCTGTTTGGCTCTGGATTCAGTGCCAATCAAGCTTTGTTATTCACCTTGCTAGAAAAATCAGACGTACTCATTCAAGACCGTTTGAACCATGCCTCGTTGATGGAAGCGGGGGCGTTGTCACCAGCTAAAATGAAGCGCTTCAAGCACAATGACATCGAGCACCTAAAGTCGCTGCTGAATAGCGAAGACAATCACTTCGTCGTGACTGAAGGGGTGTTCAGCATGGACGGTGACTGTGCCCCACTTGCTGATATCGCTGACGTCACCGGTAATCATTATGCATGGCTTGCTGTAGACGACGCTCATGGTATCGGTGTTCTAGGGGAATCTGGCGGTGGCTCATGTGAATTAGCGGCGGTTAAGCCTGAGATACTGATCGTTACTTTCGGCAAAGCGTTTGGTATGTCTGGCGCGGCTATTTTATGTGACCACGCAACGGGGGACTTTTTAACTCAGTTTGCTCGTCACCATGTGTATTCCACGGCGATGCCTCCGGCACAAGCCTATGCGCTCACGCATGCTGTCTCGATGGTTCAAGAGCAGTCTTGGCGACGTGAAAAGCTCACAGAGTTAAGTGAAGTGTATCGAGATAGCCTCAACGACGTTGAGGGCTTTGTTGAGACTCAAACTTCGATTAAGCCGTTTGTGATTGGTGAATCTGATTTGGCTTTGCGAGTAGCAGGTGCTTGTCGCCAAAACGGTATTTGGGTTACTGCTATTCGTCCTCCAACAGTTCCGAAAGGGACGTCTCGTCTTCGAATCACACTCACTGCTAATCACACTAACGAACAAGTTAAAACGCTTTCAATGGCATTGAAGCAAGCATTAGGAACGCAGTAATGGATAATGCAGAGCAAATGAAGTTGGATTGCTTACTGCCTAATAAACAAGCGATCGCTGCTTCCTTTAGTAAAGCAGCTAACACGTACGACAAACATGCCGCTTTCCAGCGTGATGTCGGCCATCGCTTACTAGACAAACTTCCGAATGACTTAACTCATAAACGTGTTTTGGATTTAGGATGTGGTACGGGCTATTTTTCTCAACTTCTTCAAGAGCGTGGCGCTGAAGTGTTTTGTGTGGACATCTCTCAAGAGATGTTAAGCAAAGCTATGGTGCGCTGTGGCCATGAACGAATGAATTATGTGCTAGCCGACGCAGAAAACTTGCCTTTCGACGATACAAGCTTCGACTACGTATTCTCTAGCTTGGCTTTGCAATGGTGTGCCGATTTAAGTTATCCCCTGAGAGAAGTTCGTCGTGTACTAAAAACTAATGGGAAGGCGGCTTTTTCTACCCTAGCTGAAGGGTCACTGTGCGAGTTGCGAGCATCATGGAAAAAAATTGATGCATATCAACACGTCAATAACTTTCTATCGCTCAATCAGGTAAAAATTGCGTTAGCGCAATCTCGATGTGACAACCATCAACTAGACTTGACCACCATCACAGTTTGGTACGACTCAGCATTTTCAGTTATGCGTGACCTCAAAGGTATAGGTGCAAATCACGTAAGCGGGCGCTCACATGGTTTAACCAGTCGAGAGACTTTGTTGCAAGTTGAGCATGAGTACCAAGCGTTTAAAAATGATCAAGGTCTTCTACCTGCAAGTTATCAGGTTTGTTTTGGAGTAATACATCTATGATTGATGCTTTTTTTATTGCTGGTACGGATACTGATGTAGGAAAAACGGTAGCGTCTAAAGCCATTTTGCAAGCGTTGGCAGCAAAAGGACTAAACACTATTGGTTATAAACCAGTGGCAGCAGGGAGTGATAAGACTGAAGCTGGATGGCGTAACTCTGACGCCTTACATTTACAAGCGGCCGCGACACTTGATGTCGCTTATGATGATGTGAATCCATACGCTTTAGAATTGCCTGCTTCTCCTCACATCGCGGCAAAACATGAACATGTCGAAATAAAATACGAACTCCTCAGTGAAAAGCTGGCTCAACACAAGCAGCAAGCTGATGTCGTTCTCGTTGAGGGCGCTGGTGGTTGGCGTGTGCCTGTGTCAGATACCGACTGTTTATCTACTTGGGTACAAGCAGAGCAGTTACCCGTGGTCTTGGTGGTTGGTATTAAATTAGGTTGTTTGAGCCATGCTTTACTCACGGCAGAAAGTATTAAAGCAGATGGCTTGAATCTTGTTGGTTGGGTGGCAAACCGAGTGAACCCTGGCACCGAGCACTATGCTGATATTATCGAGATGCTTGAAGCGCGTATTGGTGCGCCTAAGCTTGGCGAAATCCCATACATTCCAAGTGCTAAGCGCAAAGAGCTAGGCAAGTACATTAATGTCGAGCCTTTGCTAAATACTGACTGATTGTGTTTAAAATACTAAAAACCAAAGGGCTGCGTAATGCAGCCCTTTTTTTATTGGTGTAGTCTATAACATCAGATTACTTATCTTGGCTAAGCCCCATCAATGCTTGCTGAGTTTCTGCAACACGCTGAGACATATGATGATCGGTTGAAATACCAAGTTGTTGCTTCGCCTCATCCTCTGAGATGCCTAGATGACAACGTAGTAAATCAATAGCCATTTGATAATCGTTAGTTTCTACCATGGTTTTTCCCTCAATACATGGAAGTTTTGAGCTCACCTAATGTACCTTTTTAATGTACTTAGAGTGGCTCTGTTTTGTTCATCTCACTTGAATCTAGCATGTCCATGTCGCCGCACAATAAGACCAAAGTCTATAGCGGGGCTAACATACTGTTTTTGGTCTAGTAAAATATTTCTAGCTAAGTTGCCCAGAGGTGATTGATTTAACATCAAGGTCATCCATTGATAGATGAGGTGCGATTCAAAGTACTTTTCATTACGGAAAGGAATGAATATGAATGGAGGTAATGGCTTTTATCAGCACGTGCCTAGAAATCGCTTGAACATAATCTTTCAGTCTCGAAAACAAATGTTGCAATTTATTGCTTAACCTTGTTTTTATCGCGGATAGACTATATCTATAACGCACGGAGCATGAAACTTAGCGGAATTGGCTTTTACAGCGATTACCACCTGTTCCTTATAACAATCCGTTTTAAAAAAACGATAAGCTTCCTCGGAGAAAAGTAATGAAGCGAATTATGTTATTCCTAGCAACTAACCTAGCTGTCGTGCTAGTGCTTAGTGTTGTTCTGAATATTGTTTACGCTACCACTGGAATGCAACCTGGCAGTCTTTCTGGTTTGCTAGTTATGGCCGCCATATTTGGTTTTGGTGGTGCACTTATTTCGTTGATGATGTCAAAGGGCATGGCACTGCGCTCGGTTGGCGGTATGGTCATTGAAAGTCCGCGTAACGAAACTGAGCATTGGTTAGTCGAAACTGTGGGTCGTCAAGCTCAGCAAGCGGGTATTGGTATGCCAACGGTGGCTATTTATGACTCACCAGATATCAATGCATTCGCGACGGGAGCAAAGCGAGATGACTCTCTTGTCGCGGTTTCCACTGGCCTTTTACACAATATGACTCGTGATGAAGCAGAAGCGGTACTGGCCCACGAAGTGAGCCATATTGCAAATGGTGACATGGTCACGATGACATTGATGCAAGGCGTTGTGAACACGTTTGTTATCTTCCTATCCCGTTTTATCGCCAATATTGTGGCATCGAACGATGATGAAGAAGGTCAAGGTACAAACATGATGGTTTACTTCGGTGTATCTATGGTGCTTGAGCTAGTGTTTGGTTTCTTAGCAAGCTTTATTACCATGTGGTACAGCCGTCATCGCGAATTCCATGCCGACGCAGGTGCTGCTCACTTAGTTGGTAAAGAGAAAATGATCGCGGCATTGGAACGTTTGAAGATGAGTCACGAATCTCAACTTGATGGCACAATGATGGCATTCGGTATCAATGGCAAGCAGTCATTGACTGAGCTACTGATGAGCCACCCTCCGCTAGATAAACGTATTGCAGCGTTACGTAGTCAGCAATACTAGTTGTAAAAACTGACAGCGCACGCGAAAGTAATCGTTAATTTCCTGAAAAGGCTTGGTTTTGACCAAGCCTTTTTTTTGATCGATTGATCGCTTGCGAGATTCATCACGTATCTACCTACAGAAACAAAGTTATACAAAATTATTTTTGTACAACTTTTAAAGAATGAACTATCTTGTACATATAATAATTTTGTACAACTTGATGGGCATGTAGGAGTAAACACATGGACATACAGTCTGTTGGCAATATCTATCAAAAGCTGAATAAAGCGAACTTACATCTGCTTAAAGACGTATATCACCAAGATGTCGTCTTTGAAGATGCTGCTCATCGTTTAGAGGGGTGGCCTGCACTTTCAGATTACTTCACATCATTATATGCCAACGTCATAAGCTGTGACTTTGTTATCCACGAACATCAACAAGTCGGAGATACTGGCTTCCTAACGTGGACCATGGATCTTCAGCATCCCAAACTTCAAAAAGGTGCACCTATTCTCGTTAATGGTGTGTCGCATCTTAAGTTCAGCGAAGGCCAAGTTATTTATCACCGAGATTACTTTGATCTCGGAGAAATGCTTTACGAGAACTTACCTTTACTTGGCTCAGTCGTAAAAACCATCAAGCAGAGGTTAGGACAATGAACAATACTATCTTAATCACTGGCGCTACCTCCGGAATAGGAAAGCAATTGGCTTTAGATTACGCGAACTCTGATTGGAGCGTTATTGCTTGTGGGCGAAACAAAGACGTTCTTGCTGAATTGGGGGCTGCTTCTTCTAATATCCATACATTGCAGTTTGACGTGACAAACCATGAACAAACTCAGCAGGCGCTGTCCAGTTTGCCTTTCACGCCGAGTACCTGGGTTTTTAATGCAGGGGATTGTGAGTATATGGACAACGGTGTGGTTGACGCGAAACTCATGGCGCGTGTGATGAATGTAAACGTCGTTGGTGTTGCCAACTGCGTAGAAGGTTGCCAACCACACTTAGATAAAGGGCATCGCATCGTTATAGTGGGTTCTATTGCTTCAGAAGTCGCGTTGCCAAGGGCTGAAGCCTACGGCGCTTCTAAGGCCGCTGTGAGCTACTTTGCTCGCACATTAGCTGTTGATTTGAAGAAGAAGGGCATTCAAGTGGTGACCGTGTTCCCAGGCTTTGTGGAAACCCCGTTAACTGACAAAAATGACTTCGAAATGCCGATGATTATTTCTACGCAGCAAGCCTCGAACTCTATCAGAAAACAGTTGGCTGCCAACAAGACTCACATCTATTTCCCCGCGAGGTTTACCAGTATTTTACGTTTTATCTCGTTACTTCCATACAGTTGGCAAGCTCGCCTAACTGCTAAACTTGTGTCATAAGAAGGAATAAAAATGAAAACAGCAGGAAGAAAGAAGATAGCGATTGTGGGGACCGGAATTTCTGGCCTTACGTGTGGTTACTATCTACATAAAGAGCACGATGTCACCGTATTTGAAGCTAACGATTACATTGGCGGGCACACCGCGACGGTGGATGTAAAACTCGATGGTAAAGAATATGCGATTGATACGGGCTTTATCGTTTACAACGATCGCACTTATCCTAATTTCATCAAAATGATGAACGAGATTGGTGTCGAAGGATTGCCAACCCAGATGAGCTTCAGCGTAAGAAACGACGGCAATGGCTTGGAATATAACGGTCATACCGTGTCGACATTATTTGCTCAAAAGCGCAATTGGGTAAATCCTAAGTTCTATCGTTTTATCTTCGAGATCCTTCGTTTCAACAAACTTGCCAAAAGCGTCGCTAGCAAACAATCGAGTCATTCTCAGACGCTAGGTGAGTTTCTTGATGAGCACAACTTCAGTACTTTCTTTTCAGATAACTACATTTTGCCGATGGGCGCTGCAATTTGGTCTTCGACTTTAGCGGACATGCGCGCATTTCCGCTGATGTTTTTCCTTCGCTTTTTCTTAAATCACGGATTGCTTGATGTCACTAACAGGCCGCAATGGTATGTAATTAAAGGTGGCTCTCGTGAGTACATTCCACCTTTGACTCAAGGTTTTATCGATAAAATTCGACTCAATAGTCCGGTAGAAAAAGTGCTCCGTAGTGAGAATGGTGTGGGTTTAAAAGTTAACGGTGAAATGCACTGGTTTGATGATGTCATCTTTGCTTGTCACAGTGATCAAGCGATGAACATGTTAGGTGACATTAGCCCAGTCGAGCAAGAGGTGCTGGGTAATATGGCTTATCAAGCGAATGAAGTGGTGCTTCACACTGATACGAGTTTACTTCCAAAGCGTAAAGCGGCGTGGGCTTCGTGGAACTACCTACTGGAGGGCAGTGAAGACGAACAGCAACGCCTCCCTTCGCTTACTTACAACATGAATATTCTCCAACATGTTCAATCTGAACACACATTCTGTGTCACGCTAAATAGCACTGAGCAGATCGAACCGAGCAAAGTATTACGGACGTTTACCTATCACCATCCAGTGTTCTCCACCGACTCTATCGCTGCACAGCAACGTAAAGAAGAGGTGCAAGGGTTGAACAATACTTGGTTCTGCGGCGCTTACTGGTACAACGGTTTCCATGAGGATGGCGTTCGCAGCGCGTTGGACGTAGTGAAAGGGCTTGAAGAGAAATATCGCGTTCAAACTGCTGTCAACTTAGCAAAAGGTGCTGCGTGATATGGATAGCCAAATGAACAGCCAGTTGTTTGTTGGCAACGTTCGACATCGCAGGTTCACGCCGATAAAACATGAATTGAACTACTCATTGTTTATGCCAGCTATTGACGTCGATGAGCTAAAAAAACTAGAGGAAAAAGTTTGGGGATTTGGCTCTCGTTGGTGGCATTGGGCACGCTTTAAACGCAGTGACTATGTTGGTGAGGGCTGTTTAAAGGTGGCCGTACACGACAAAATTGAAGAGTTAACAGGTGTTCGTTGTACCGGCAAAGTCATCGCTGTTTGTCATTTGCGCTATTTAGGACTTTATTTTAGTCCGGTGAATTTCTACTACGTTTATAACAAAGAAGGGGAATGGAAATACCTCTTAGCTGAAGTCAGCAATACACCTTGGAACGAGCGTCATTACTACGCAGTCGCTGCTGAGCAAAAAGATGAAAACTTTGGATGGGAACAAGAGAAAGCCTTTCATGTTTCTCCGTTTAATCCAATTGACCAACAGTATCACTGGAAGATTAAACCACTGACGGACAAGTTAAGGATTCATCTTGAATGCCACAAAAGCGAAAAGCACTTTGATGCGACGATGACAATGAAAGCTCAAGTGTTTTCGAGCAAAAGCTTATTGAAGTGTTTGATCGTTACGCCAATACAGACGGTAAAAGTAATGGTTGGTATTTATTGGCACGCATTAAAACTTTGGGTGAAAGGCGCGCCTTTTTATTCTCATCCTAAATATTCAACACACGACGAAATAGAAGCCGACACTAAAAAAACAGACAAAAAAAATAAAAAGCACAAGGAGAATTCTGCATGTTAAATACCAGTTCTATGACATTGCCGCGCAAATTGACGACAACACAAAAGGCGGCTCGCGGAGTTATTTTTCAATGTCTGCAAAAAATGGAAATCGGCTGCTTAACTGTTATTGAAAGCTTTAAGACGGAAACGAAAGAAAGAAGCGAGCGCTTTAATGCGCCCAACGGTGAATACAGCGGTCAGCCTGTTGTGGCGACGATTGAGGTAAAGCATCCTAGCTTTTACTCGCGAATCTTGCAAGGTGGCAGCATTGCGGCGGGTGAGGCTTATATGGATGGTTGGTGGGACAGCCCGGATCTAACCTCGTTAATGAAACTTATGGCTCTCAATATGCGAGCGCTAGATAAACTTGAAGAGAAAGGAAGTTGGCTGACTAAAATACTGTACAAGTTCAGTCATTGGAGCAACCGCAATTCTCAAGAGAACTCTCGTAAAAACATTCATGCGCATTACGACTTGGGCAACAATTTGTACGAGTCATTTTTAGACGACAACATGCTGTACTCATCGGCCTTATATGTGCAAGACAACGATACATTGGAACAAGCGCAAATCAACAAAATGGATCGTTTGTGCCAGCAACTTGAGCTTCAACCATCCGATCGAGTGATTGAGATCGGTACAGGGTGGGGGGCTATGGCCATTTACATGGCAGAGCAATATGGTTGTCATGTAACGACAACGACGATTTCTGAAGAGCAGCATGCTTACGCTGAACAAAAAATTAGAGAGCGAAATTTGGGCGACAAGATCACTCTATTACAACAAGACTATCGAGACCTTTCGGGTCACTACGATAAGTTAGTCTCGATAGAAATGATCGAAGCGGTTGGAAAACAATTTTTGCCTTCCTACATCAAGCAATGCCAATCATTACTCAAGCCGGGTGGTTTAATGGCAATTCAAGCCATCACTATCGCTGACCAGCGTTATGATTACTACAGTAACAACGTTGACTTTATCCAGAAATACATCTTTCCAGGTGGGTTCTTACCTTCGGTTACATCTTTAACTCAAGCTGCGACCAAATACAGTGACTTGGTGGTGAGAGACTTATTTGATATTGGTCTGGACTATGCGAAAACCTTGAGCGAGTGGCACTCTAGATTTAATCAAGCTGAAGATCACGTACGCTCTCTCGGTTATGACGACCGCTTTGTCCGCATGTGGCGCTACTACCTTAGTTATTGTGAAGGTGGGTTTTTAGCTCGAAGTATCAGTGCCGTTCACATGACATTCCAGCGACCTTAAACCGTTATGAAGTTGCTGATTGCCTCTACATGGTTCCAGCTCTGTTGGTTCTCTGCAGTGCTTGGGACCTATCAATGGCAGTGGCTAACACTGATCTTAACATTTATTACTCTTGTCTATTGTTGGAGGACGGACGCTTCTGCCTTGAAGCACATCGCGAGTATCGTTTTGGCGGGTGTAGTGCTCGATACGCTCAATCAACAGTTTTCTGTTTTTGTCTTTCCAACACAATGGTTACCCATTTGGTTGTTGTGCCTTTGGGTTCTGTTCTCTTGGTATGCCTATCAGCTCAAGCCTGTTTTGTACCGTTTCCCAAAAATCTACGTATCAATTGTAGGTGGCGTTGGAGGAACCGTCAGTTACTACGCCGGTTACAAGCTCCAAGTCGTTGAATATGGATTTAATACCAGCGTTACGTTGGTCATTCTATTTGCTGAATGGTTTGCCATGACGCTTTTGATACTCAAGGTATACGGATATGAAAAGCTTGAAGAGAGATTTAACCCAGAGGCTGATTAAGGTAGTTGCTTCTCTAGTAGTTATGAGCTCCTTTGCTCTACAAGCTCAGCCAGTTGGAAACAGTGAAAACGCAGATAAGCTGAGTTGGAAGGGTTGGAAAACTGTCGGTGAGGCACAACTCACATGGTTCATCTTCGATATATATCAGTCTCGACTAAGCGCACCTGATGGAAAGTTTATTGTAAATGGCGATGTATCACCACACCCTCTGGCATTGGAAATTAACTATCAAAGAGACATCAGCAAGCAGCAGTTGCTTGATGTAACTGATGAGCAATGGGCAAAACTTGGTTTTACTGAATCATATCGAAAAAGTTGGATTAGTGAGCTAAACCGTATGTTTCCCGATATAAAAAAAGGGGATGAGCTTACTTACTTAACCGATGGTAAAACTGGTCAGCTTCTTTACCGACAAGCTGGCATTGCACAAATTAAGACAGTCGGCTTCGTTCAAGATGAGCGAATGAACGATGCGTTTTTGTCTATATGGTTGTCACCTAATACAGAGTTCCCGAAACTTCGAAAACAATTAATAGGACAGGTTAGATAGTGTTTAAACGAATTTTAAAATCAATCGCCTTGGTCGCTGCGGCCCTACTTTCAGCATGCTCAGCAGATATCGATAATTATCAATCTTCTACACCGACTTTTGATTTATTCGGCTATTTTGAAGGCGAAACAAAGGCGTGGGGGATGGTCCAAGATTACACTGAACAACAAACTCGTCGTTTTGAAGTCGACATTGTGGGTACTGTGGAAGGTAACACGTTGACGCTGGTGGAAGACTTTGTGTTTGATGATGGAGAAGTTGACCAGCGAATTTGGGTTATTACCAAATTAGAAGATGGACGCTATGAAGGTAAAGCAGAGGATATTATTGGTGTAGCAACAGGGGCAGAGCAAGGCAATGCGTTGCAGTGGCGGTATGACTTTGAGTTGCAAATGGATGACTCAACAGTAACGGTCGCTTTTGATGATTGGCTTTATCGTCAGGACGAGAAGCATGTTTTCAACCTCACCAAAATTAAAAAGTTTGGTATAGAGGTCGGGACAATAACCTTATTCTTCCAAAAACAGCCATAATAGTTGAGGGGTTTATCCTCTTGCATTACTACCAAATAACCGAAATTATTTCTTCCTAACTAAAAAGGTTGACGCTTTCACGTCAACCTTTTCAATTGCAGATCATCAAGGTGTGATTACAGCTTATCTGTCAGCTCAACCGCTTGACCAATGTAGTTCGCTGGCGTCATCTCTTTCAGACGTGCTTTCTCGTGTCCAGGGAGCTCAAGACCGTCGATGAAGTTGCGCATTGCTTCGCCATCTACACGCTTACCACGAGTTAGCTCTTTTAGTTTCTCGTATGGCTTCTCGATGCCGTAACGACGCATAACTGTTTGTACTGGCTCTGCTAGTACTTCCCAGTTTTTATCTAGTTCAGCAAGAAGTGCTTCACGGTTTACTTCTAGCTTGCTGATGCCTTTAAGCGTAGAAGTGTAAGCGATAATAGCGTAGCCAACACCAACACCAAGGTTACGTAGAACCGTTGAGTCAGTTAGGTCACGTTGCCAACGAGAGATAGGCAGTTTTTGTGCTAGGTGGCCGAATACTGCGTTCGCAAGACCTAGGTTACCTTCAGAGTTTTCAAAGTCGATTGGGTTAACTTTGTGCGGCATTGTTGAAGAGCCGATCTCACCAGCAATGGTTTTTTGCTTGAAGTGGCCTAATGCAATGTAACCCCAAACGTCACGATCGAAGTCAATCAGGATAGTGTTGAAACGAGCGATAGCGTCGAACAGCTCAGCGATGTAATCATGCGGCTCGATTTGTGTTGTGTAAGGGTTCCAAGTTACGCCTAGAGACTCTGTAATGAATTCTTCAGAGAACTTGTGCCAATCTAGCTCTGGGTAAGCAGAAAGGTGTGCGTTGTAGTTACCTACTGCACCGTTGATTTTCGCTAGGATCTCAACGTTTTCGATTTGCTTGAATTGACGCTCCATACGGTACGCCACGTTTGCCATTTCTTTACCCATTGTAGATGGAGAAGCAGGCTGGCCGTGTGTACGAGATAGAAGAGGAATGTCGCGGTATTCAACTGCGAGTGCTTTGATAGCGTCAATTAGGTTACGGATTTCTGGAAGAATCACTTGCTCACGTGCTTCTTTTAGCATTAACGCATGAGAGGTGTTATTGATGTCTTCAGAAGTACATGCAAAGTGGAAGAACTCATTAACAGCGTGCAGTTCAGGAACGTCTGCTACTTTCTCTTTTAAGAAGTACTCAACCGCTTTAACGTCGTGGTTAGTTGTACGCTCGATTTCTTTAATACGGCGTGCATCTTCTTCAGAGAAGTTAGCAGCAAGGTCGTCTAGGAATTGGTTAGCTTCTGCGCTGAATGCTGGCACTTCTGCAATTTCAGCAGTAGCCGCTAGCTTCTGTAGCCAACGAATTTCTACGATAGTACGGTATTTTAGTAGACCGTACTCGCTGAAAATTTCGCGTAACGCAATCGTCTTACTTCCGTAACGGCCGTCTACTGGTGAAACAGCAGTCAATGCTGACAGTTCCATGATGTTCTCCTGAATTGGGTTTCTAAATTTCGTGAGCGTTATACCAATAACTGTGGCAATTGTCACGAATATTGCGCAAACGTTTGCGCGGGATTTGTTTTATTCGAAAAAAAGTAGCTCGCGATAAACGCGAGCTAGCAGAGTATTCTACATTCTGGCTAACAGGATTTGAGCCTGTTCGACCATTTTCTTTCGGCCAAAAATTAGATGACGACGTTTACCGCCTACTTGGCGCCACAGAACAGCACTACGAATACCAGATAGCAGTAGAGCACGGACTTTGTGTTGGCTTGCCGTTTGTTGCAGTACAGAAGGCGTGCCTGTTACTTGAATGCGTGGTCCAATAGGGCTAACAACATCCAAGTAGATGCTTGCTAAATTGCTGATCATTTGATCATCTAGCAGCTCAAAATGCTCTGACTGACGTTTGGCCATTTGGATACGGTCACCAAGCTGGGACATGGCATCGTTGCGAGCGCTTAACTTACGCTCTAGCGCCATTAAGCTAATGATGTAACGAGTGATCTCACTGCCTGATGGGGTGCTATCAATCCCTTTAACCAGACACTCCAGACCGAGCTTTAGATCGGCTTCGCGACCGAATACGCCAACGGTGTTAGCAGGGTTTGTGTTCAAAATAGCGTTGATTGATGTTTCAAAAGCATCTTGATCACAATGCCCGTTTCTCGCAACTTGTTGAACCAAAGCGACAGCTTGGCAAATACCAGCGAAAGCGATAGTACGGTCATAAAGTGTATTCGCCACGTAACGACTCCTAAGCTTGAGAATATTTAATGCGTTGCTCGATGATGCCGCCACCTAGACATACGTCATCTTTATAAAACACTGCTGATTGACCAGGCGTCACTGCAATTTGTGGTTCATCAAAGATCACTTTAATGTTTTCATCATCGATCGGGATGATTGTACAAGGAATATCTTCCTGACGGTAACGAGTTTTCACTGTGCACTTCATAACATCGCGAATTGGCTCACGATCTACCCAGTGAAGTTGTGACGCAAGTAGACCTTCTGATTTTAGCATCGGGTGGTCTTTACCTTGGACTGCGATTAGCACGTTACGCTCTAGGTCTTTTTCACCGACAAACCACGGCTCTTCGTTACCACCGCCGCCTTTACGGCCACCGATGTGTAGACCTTTACGCTGACCTAGTGTGTGGTACATCAAACCTTGGTGTTGACCGATCACTTCGCCTTCTGGCGTTTCGATATTACCAGGCTGAGCAGGAAGGTAACGACCTAGAAAGTCGGTAAATTTACGCTCACCGATGAAACAAATACCTGTCGAGTCTTTCTTCTTCGCTGTTACTAAACCTTGCTCTTCCGCAATACGGCGTACTTCAGGTTTCTCTAAATCACCAACAGGGAAGAGGCTACGGCCAATTTGTTCGTGGCTTAGTGTATATAGAAAGTAGCTCTGGTCTTTGTTGCCATCTAGGCCACGCAACATCGCTGGTTTCTCACCGTTATCTGGGAAAGAGCGACGTACGTAGTGACCCATTGCAATGTAGTCAGCATCAAGCACTTCATCAGCGAATTCTAGGAATGCTTTGAACTTGATTTCTTTGTTACAAAGAATGTCAGGGTTCGGTGTACGACCCGCTTTGTATTCAGCAAGGAAGTACTCAAATACGTTATCCCAGTATTCGGCAGCAAAGTTGATGGTGTGTAGATGAATGCCTAGCTTGTCACATACTGCTTGAGCATCAGCAAGATCTTCTGCTGCTGTACAATATTCTTCGTTGTCATCTTCTTCCCAGTTCTTCATGAACAGGCCTTCTACTTGGTAGCCTTGTTGCTTGAGAAGATACGCAGAAACAGATGAATCAACGCCGCCGGACATACCGACGATGACTTTCTTTTGGCTGTTATCAGACATTACTAAACACCACTTAAATAAACGGGATGCAGATTCTATCAGAATCCACAGACCGGTGACAGATCCGAGATCGAAATCACAATTCGTTTCGCTGCATTTTTCTTCAACAGAAATTCGAACGGGCAATTTCGCAAGTATAGAAGAGGTATATATGGCATAGTTGGCAAAAATCCAAGAGGAAAGTCCAAATGACCGAAGAAAACCAGTTTATGCAAGAAGCCGAGTTGATTGAAATTGCTGAAAACCAACTTGAGGACGGCAATCCATTAAAAGTTAAAGAGACGCTAATGCGCTTAATGATGACAGGGACACCTAGAGAAGAAGCGGTTGCAATGATGGCATGTGCCATGTCGATTGAAATTTTCGATGTGATGAAAAATGAAGGTGAGTTCAACCTAAAGCGTTACTGCGAGCACCTTGAGCAACTGCCAGATCTAAGTTTTATGGAAGGTGAATAAGGAGTCTAGAAGAAAAAAGTGGCTAGCAAACGTTTGCTATAATTGCTTTTATTGCCGCTTTATTATTAGCGGTATAGAATCCGTTCTCCTTTTCATCCCCTTACTCAGACTGACAATATGAAATTTCCTGGACAACGCAAATCGAAGCACTATTTTCCTGTTCATGCTCGTGACCCGCTGGTGAGCCAAGCACAAGAAAGCAAGAAGATGACGCGCACTCACATCATTGGTATTGACCAAACTTTGGTTGATATTGAAGCTAAAGTTACAACGGATGTGATTGAAAAGTACGGTCTGAGTAAAGGTCACTCTTTGGTTATTGATGACGAAAGAGCAGAAGAGTTGTACCAGCAACTTAAAGAAGAGAACTTAATTACCAATGAGTATGCGGGTGGCACAATTGGTAACACGCTACACAACTACTCTGTGCTAGCAGATGATCGCTCTACGCTGCTTGGAGTGATGAGCCAGGATATCAAAATTGGCAGCTATGGCTACCGTTACCTTTGTAATACATCAAGCCGCATGGACTTGAACTACCTACAAGGTGTTGATGGCGCTATCGGTCGTTGTTTCGCTCTTATTACAGAAGATGGTGAACGTACTTTTGCGATCAGTGAAGGGCAAATGAACCAACTGCATCCTGATAGCATTCCAGAAAAAATCTTTAAAAATGCATCGGCGCTTGTACTAACGTCATATTTAGTACGTTGTAAAGAAGGCGACCCAATGCCTGAAGCAACAATGAAAGCGATTGAGTACGCGAAAAAGAATGATGTACCTGTTGTTCTGACTCTTGGGACGAAGTTCGTTATTCAAGATGACCCGAAATATTGGCAAGAATTCATTCGAGATAACGTTTCAGTCGTTGCGATGAATGAAGATGAAGCAGAAGCACTGACGGGTGAGTCAGACCCACTTGCTGCATCTGATAAAACACTGGAGTGGGCAGATCTAGTATTGTGCACCGCGGGGCCTGTAGGCCTATTTATGGCGGGTTATACGGAAGACAGCGCGAAGCGCGAAACTTCTTTACCATTACTTCCGGGGTCAATCGCTGAATTTAATCGCTATGAATTTAGTCGTCCGGCGAAAAAAGATACATGTGAAACACCAATAAAAGTGTACTCACATATCTCGCCATATATGGGTGGTCCAGAAAAAATCAAGAATACCAATGGTGCAGGTGATGCTGCGTTATCTGCTGTTCTTCATGATATGGCGGCAAACAAATACCATAAAGAAAATGTGCCTAATTCAAGCAAGCACAGTAACGAATATTTAACTTACTCTTCTTTTTCTCAAGTATGTAAATACGCAAACCGTGCGAGCTACGAAGTTCTCGTGCAACATTCTCCACGTTTGTCACGTGGGCTTCCTGAGCGAGAAGATAGCCTAGAAGAAGCATACTGGGAACGTTAATACACAGTAGTTTAATTAACTATTCTATAACTAAAGTAAAAGGCGCATTTTTTAATGCGCCTTTTTTTATTTGTAATGAACCAAATAAAAAAGGCTCCCATTGGGAGCCTTTTAAAAAATAGCGCGAATTTAGATCAGGAAATCATCCAGAGATTTACCTGCATCAAGTTGCTCTTGAATTGCAGAAGGTGTACGACCTTGGCCTGTCCAAGTCTTCTCATTACCGTTTGAGTCTGTGTATTTGTATTTAGCTGGACGAGGTGCACGCTTCGCTTTGCCTTTCGTCTTAGTTTCGCCAGATAGCGCAGTAATAAGCGCTTCTACGTCAATACCGTCTTGAGCAATTTTCTCTGCGATCTCTGCTAGCTTAGCTTCTTGCTCAGCTTGTGCTGCACGTTCTGCTTCTTCTGCTTCACGACGCTCTTCTACGACAGTAGTTAGTTTATCTAGAGCTTCTTCCAATTGTTCTAGAGTCAGCTCACGAGAAAATGCACGAAGGCTACGGATATTTAGAAGGGTTTTAGTCAGCTCTGACATAACGATTCCTATTAAAAGGTTAATGTGTTGGGCACTTTTTATCGTTACGATTAAATAATGCCAATCTATAAATAAACAAAGAGTCCTTATATTTAACTTTATCTTTTCCTTATGTGCAAATACTAAATCAAGATTTTGTTTAAATTTAGCTATTTTTTTAAAGCAATAAATATTATTACACTCGAAATAAATCTTATTAGATGAGAATTGAAATCAACACTCGTTATTGTATAGAGATAGAGCCAGCTTGGTTTTTATAAAAAAAGTTGAGTTATTACTTAAAAATATGACTGTCTCTTTATACACATCTCAAAAAAAAAATTTAAAGGACGTAAAGACTGCGTAGGCGGATATTGAAGAG
>NZ_SHOE01000014.1:0-137827 GCF_012275705.1 Vibrio chemaguriensis | reverse complement strand
ATAAAGCCTCTTATTGACGTTGTACCATTTCCATCATGTGGTTTTTTTTTTTTTTTCTTTTTTTTTTTTCAGATGTGTATAAGAGACAGATATATAGCTGGTGCTATTATAACCATGCTTAAAATTGCTTCCTTTAATAATAGAAAAGATAAGATTGTTTTTATTATTTTCTCGCTTTCATTAATGATTGTTTACTCGCTTCCTTATCAAGCTAGTTCTATAGGTATAATAATTGGACTGTACCTTATAAAATTTAACGAAAAAATTTCTGAGGAAAGAGTTAAATGAAAATTCTCCATGTTGTTTATCAATCGTATCCCAATATATCCGGTTCAAGTACAAGAACAAATCATATACTTAATGCCCAAAAATCTGGTGGGTTAGAACCAATAGTAATAAGTTCTCCTGGGCAACAACCTGAAAGATCATCAAGAAGAGTAGGTATTGAATATATCAATTCAATCAAATATTACAGAACTTTTATATTTGAAGGGTTGTCTGTTGGAGGAAGATCAACAGCATTAGATAAAATTAAAAAAGTTTTTTCTTTTCCATATTTTGTCTACAGACTATGGAAAGTGTGTTCTATTGAAAGACCAAATGTTATTCATGCTCATGCAATGTTTTATTGTGCGTTAGCAGCGCTTATTGTTGGAAAAATCAAAGGCATCCCTGTAGTATATGAGGTTAGAAGCTTATGGTATATAAACTCCAACTCTGAGCAACTATCTATCCTCAAGAAGCTTGCTATTAAATTAGAACATATTTCGATTAAGCGAAGTAATGCCGTTATCGCAATCAGCGACGGAATTAAAAATGAATTTTCTAATATTAGAAGTGACATTTATATTGTAAGAAATGCTGTTAATACTAAAGAAGATACCATCGATATTAACAGTATTAATAATGTTTCAAAATTTGCATATATCGGTAGTGTAATAGAACTTGAGGGCATTGATAAAGTTATCAAGGCCTTTTCAATTCTCAGAGAGAGGCACCCTCAACTTGAATTCCATGTTTTTGGTGGTGGACCTAAACTAGAAGACTTAAAAAAACTCGCTAAATCACTAAATTCTCCAACAACATTTCACGGTCAAATTCTTCCTTCTGAAATAAAGCATTGCTATCAGGGTATTGATTGTATTATCAATTATAGAAATGATGAACCTATTGCTCATCTCGTAACACCATTAAAACCGTTGGAAGCTATACTACTCAATAAGCCTCTTATATGTAGCAAGGTTGGTGGATATTTAGAGATAGTAGGCAGCATCGATCATGCTATATTTGTTCCACCGAATGACATTGATGCTTTAGCTAGAGCGATCTTATCGGTTTGTAATCCGGAAAATGAAGAAAAATTATTAACTCAGATGTCAAGAGCAAAAGAGTTTGTTCTCTCGAATAGAATATGGTCTACGAATGTGGAAATTTATAACCGAATCTATTCGAGTTTTGAATAAAAATAAAATGTTAGAGTAAGTAAATATGCAAATGACAGAAATATCAGAAATTCCTGTGAACTGCTTTTCAGGTATGAGTGAAGCCGTAGATTACATATTGAAATATGGTAAAGGAAAAACAGCCGTAGCAATCAATCCCGAAAAAATATTAGCAGCAATTCGCTCGCCAGAGACTAGAGAAGCACTACTTAAAGCCGATATTCGTTATTTGGATGGAATTGGCGCAGTAAAAGTTGCTGAAAAAAAACTTTCATCAAAACTTTCTCGAGTACCTGGTTGCGAGCTCTGGGAAGAGTTAATGAAAGCTTCTTCAAAGGAAGGGAAATCAGTATTCTTACTTGGTGCTAGCTCGGAGGTGGTTAATAAAACAACTGCTAAGTTAGAGAGTCAGTATGGCGTAAATATTGTCGGCTTTTCAGACGGATTCTTTGAAAACGAAGATGACACAATAAGGTATATTCACACTTTAAAGCCAGATATTTTAACTGTTGCCATGGGTTCCCCTAAGCAAGAGATATTTATGCAAAAGTGTCGGGATGCTGGGATAGATGCATTCATGATGGGGGTTGGTGGTACTTATAATGTATTTGTAGGGGCTGCAGGCCGAGCACCTAAAGCATGGTGTAATTTGAACTTGGAGTGGCTTTATCGACTTATAAAAGAGCCTAGTCGAATATTTAGGCAAGTGAGATTACTAAAATTTCTTTGGCTAGCTATCACTAGAAAAATTTAATGTTTATCAAAAATTGTAAAGCGAGAAAGATTCAGCTCTGGATCTTTTATATATCGATTTATTCATAATGGCAAATGGATGGCACATAAAATTAATAAAGCAGTAATGGTTATGTCCTTGCTGTCACTAACTTTCAGTTTACCTATTTCTGCACAAGCTCTAAAGACTCTATCCTCTAATCAAAGCTTCTCAGGCTTAACGCTAACCCCAAACGCTCAAGTGTTAAGCTACGGTGTTTCATCAACAACTTTCTCTCAAGGTTTGCCATACGAAAGCAGTATTCAAGATTTGGATTCAATAAAGTTTTCTATCGGTTTGTTTGAAGGACTTGAAGCTCACGGCAGAATTGTTACGGAAACTTACAACTGCCGTAGCTTTATAGAGAACGGATGTGGCCCTGTAAGAGATTTATCTACGTCTTTTAAATATCAGCTCCCAGAACTGTGGGATGTTGATAATTTGAGCTTTGCAATTGGGGTACAAGATCTCGGAGGGGCTTCAAACTACTTCAACACAAATTATGTGGTTGCTGATTACAACGTTAAGCAACTTCCTATCAGAGTTTCATTAGGCTACGGGCGCTCTGACATCGCATTAGGGGTAATGGATGGACCTTTCGGTGGTATTGAATATCAGCCATTTGATTTTGTTCAGCTCACCGGTGAATACGATGCTGTCGATTTTAACTCATCAGTGAAAGTTTTCACGCCAGAAGAACTGCTACCTTACGACATGACGGCTTCTTTGAGCTACCAAATTTACTCTGGTCATGACACGGATGAACAGAATATGTGGAATGCCGCATTGTCTATCCCGCTCATCACCGATTACGCCCGCTCTCGTGAGTATGCTCGTAACAATGTGTCACTGATGGAAAAGGTTTCTCTAGAGCAAAGTAAAGCTGATAATGCGTCAATCTCTGCCTTGGTCAGTGCGCTGCGCAACGAAGGTTTTCTGAATATTCAAGTTGGTACCTTGAATCAATCGGTTGTCGTGGCACTAGAGAATCGCCGCTATAATCACAGCCAGGTGGATGGTTTGGGTGTTGCCATGGGAATTATTTCAAGTCATTTCGGAACAAACACTGCGCAAGAAATGGGGTTAAGTTCTGACCGCATTGAACTATTACTATTGGCAAACCAAAAACCAATAGTGAGAGTGAAAACAGATGCGACTTGTTATCAGAACTTTATGAATGGTTCTGCAGTATGTGATGACATCCAGTTCAATACGACAGACCTATCCGATATGCTTGAGCTAGTAGAATGGAAAACAGAGCGCGTAAATAGTGGGACGTTAGATTCACAATTGGTGTTGTCGCCAATGGTGCGTCATGGTGTAGCGACTGAGTATGGTGTATATGATTACTCTTTTGCTATGTCGAGCAACCTCTATACCTTCTTGTGGTCTGGAGCTGCAGTGGATGTTCGCCATATTTTGCCATTAGCGGAAAGCGATGATTTTGAAGACGGCGGTTATTTTGAAGATAGCGCCTATGAAAATGAAATCGATCGTGCCATGGTGCATCAATTCTTCCGATTGCCATATGTCGATGTGGCGAACCAAGTATCGCTTGGTTTAGTAAAAGCAGATTATGTTGGGGTGCACAGTGAGTCCGCTTGGTTTTCTCCATCAGGTGCACATGCGGTTGGTATAGAAATGAGTTACTTCCAACACTCGGATGAGAAAGATAAAAATGGCTATGTGAACCCGGATCGCCAAACGTTTTTAACTCGTTATACTTTCAGCATGCCTGAGTGGGATTGGCAGTTTAACGCAACTGTGGGAGAGTTTTGGAAAGGCGATGTTGGTGCGAAGCTCACAACCTCACATTGGTTTGACGACATAGAGTTGTCCGCAAGTTATCAAGTGACGCAGTTTAATAACACCGATGAAGAGCAGTTTGTTACGCTATCAGTAAAATTACCTTTGACGCCATGGCGTGATATGTCTCCTGGCCTCCTGCAGGTTCGTGGTAATGAAGCGTACGACTTTAACGTCAGCACTCGTGTAGGGAATGAGTTCAACTACTTGACTACGGGTCAAGGTGATGAACTTGCGATGGATAACAGTATGCTACGCCGTTACTTTAACCGTGGTCGTTATGGTAGCGATTACTTTGAAGAGAACAAGGTTCGTATGCGTAATGCTTACTTAAGGTACCTTACAACCCAGTTAGATTAACTGCAATCGAGTTGAAAAGCGGCCAAATGGCCGCTTTTTTGTATACGTAAATTCAGCGTAAAAAAAGAGCTAAAAAGCACCTGCTTCTACCGCATACCGCGAGGTTTTGGTATTCTTACGCCAGTTTTATATATGGGATAAAAGAATGAAAATTGCAGTTGCAGGTACAGGATATGTAGGTCTGTCAAACGCCATGCTTTTGGCTCAGAATCATGAAGTCGTTGCGGTAGACATCATCCAAGAGAAAGTTGAGATGCTAAATAAAAAGCAATCTCCAATTGTTGATTCTGAGATCGAGAGCTTTCTTGAAACGAAGAAACTCAATTTTGTGGCAACGCTAGACAAAGAGCTCGCCTATAAAGATGCTGAATTTGTTATTATCGCAACACCTACAGATTATGACCCGCAAACCAACTACTTTAATACTTCTTCAGTTGAGGCGGTCATTAAAGATGTGATGGCAATTAACTCAGAAGCCGTAATGGTAATCAAATCCACTGTGCCTGTAGGTTATACCGCGCGTATAAAAGATGAATTGAACTGTGAGAACGTCATTTTTTCTCCAGAGTTCCTTCGTGAAGGTAAAGCGCTCTACGACAATTTGCATCCATCTCGTATTATCGTAGGTGAGCGTAGCGAGCGTGCGGAAACATTTGCAAACCTTCTCGTAGAGGGCGCGGTAAAAGAAGGTATTTCAATTTTGTTTACTGATTCAACAGAAGCTGAAGCAGTGAAACTGTTCTCAAATACCTACCTTGCAATGCGTGTGGCTTACTTTAATGAGCTAGATTCCTATGCGGAAGCGCACAATCTAGACTCTCGTCAAATTATTGAAGGCGTAGGCTTAGATCCACGTATTGGTAACCACTACAACAACCCTTCATTTGGTTACGGTGGTTACTGCTTACCTAAAGATACAAAGCAGTTGTTGGCAAATTACCAGGAAGTTCCTAATAACATCATTGGAGCCATAGTGGAAGCTAATCGAACTCGTAAAGACTTTATTGCTGAGTCTATTCTCAAACGAGAACCTAAAGTGGTTGGGATATACCGTTTGATAATGAAAGCTGGCTCAGATAATTTCCGCGCTTCGTCTATTCAAGGTATTATGAAGCGTATCAAGGCAAAGGGCGTTGAAGTGGTGGCGTATGAACCAGTACTTCAGGAAGACGAGTTCTTTAACTCACGTGTAATCAACGATCTGAATGAGTTTAAACAAAGTGCAGATGTGATTGTTTCTAACCGTATGGTTGAAGAACTTGCTGATGTGGCTGATAAAGTTTATACGCGAGACCTATTTGGTAGTGATTAGACTTTAGTTACGATGATCGTGTGTAATATAACACGCAAACAAAAAGGGATGCATGATGCATCCCTTTGTTATTTCTACTCTCAGTAAAAACGAGATTAAGCTTTTGCTTTAGCTGCTGCTTTAGCGATTGCTGCGAAGCTTTTCGCGTCTAGAGAAGCGCCGCCAACTAGAGCACCGTCGATGTCTGGTTGTGAGAAGTAAGCTTCAGCGTTTTCTGGCTTAACAGAACCACCGTATTGGATGATTACTTGTGCTGCAACTGCTTCGTCTTTCGCTGCGATTAGTGCGCGGATAGAAGCGTGGATGCGTTGTGCATCTTCGGCTGTTGCTGCTTTACCAGTACCGATAGCCCAGATTGGTTCGTAAGCGATGATTGCTCCGTTTAGAGCTTCAACACCGTAAGTGTCGATAACTGCGTTGATTTGACGTGCACATACAGCTTCAGTTTCGCCAGCTTCGTTTTGCGCTTCAGATTCACCGATACAGAAAACAGGAGTTAGGCCGTTTTCTTTTAGGAAGTTGAATTTCTTCGCGATGAACTCGTCAGATTCGTTGTGGTATTCACGACGCTCTGAGTGACCGATGATGATGTGAGTTGCACCGAAATCTTTCAGCATTTCTGGAGACATATCGCCAGTGAACGCACCGCTGTTGTTTAGGTCAGTGTTTTGAGCACCTAGGATGATCTTGTTACCGCCTTCAGCGATTACGCGCTCTGCTAGGTCGATGTAAAGTGCTGGTGGAGCGACTGCTACGTCAACACCTTCAACGCCTTCAAGCTCAGCGTTAAGACCAGTTAGCAGCTCAGTTACCATTGCTTTGCTGCCGTTTAGTTTCCAGTTACCCATCACTACAGGACGACGCATAGGAATATCTCCCTTATCTTTAATGTAAATAGTCAATTAATGTAAAAAATCTACGTAGGAATATAACAGAATAATGTGAACAGATCATGATTGGCGTCATGTCTTGTCCGGCTTTCTTTACTGATTCGACCAAGCAGCGATCCTGTTATTTTTGTCAAAAGCAATCGATTGGTGATCACGTAGACAGAATGATAGTTCATTCCTCGGAAATTGCTGCTGAGATTGGTATTACTACGCGCTGGAATTAATTGTTGTAGAAAGGAATCAAAATGCCAAATCTCGTTTTAGAGTATTCAAACTCGGTTGAAGAACGTGTCAATGTTCAGGGGTTGCTGGAGGATTTACATAAAACGGCGTTAGAGAGTGGTCTTTTTGAGCTCGCGTCAGTGAAATCTAGAACGCTCCGGTGCCACAATTGGTTAATTGGAGAAGAGGGCGATAGCCTCGACTTTATCCATATCAACTTTGATTTGCTATCTGGCCGTTCCCAAGAGCAGAAGCGAGAACTGTCACGAGCCTTGATGGCGACACTTCAAGAGCAAGCCAGTCACGTGCACAGCTTAACGGTCAACATCCGAGACATGGACGTAGAAAGCTTCCAGAAGGTAGTGAATTAGGTTGAACAGAGTTTCTTGAGAGCAGTGAGCAGGGTTAAGTATCGTTAGATGCAGGGTACTGAAAGCTAATAGGCCTTATCGAGTGTTTATCGTTGCTTGAGCTTAGTCTCGCTCTGCTTGTTATAACGGCACTATTGGCGCTTACACAGCAGGTGTACTTTCCAAACCATATCGACTCGGCTAATCTATAACCTTTCTATTTTGGGGTAAAATTTGATGTCGACTAAAGAGTTACTGTTTTCTTTTCAAGGACGTATAAACCGTAAAACCTACTGGATTTGGAACGTCATTTACTATGTCTCTATTCTAGGTTTTGGTGCTGGAATCAGTAAGCTATTTCCTACTTTCTCCTATTTACTTCTCCCTATTTTCTTGGTGATTTTGTTAATCCCTGATTTGGCGATCACCACCAAGCGTTGGCATGACCGCAACAAATCAATCTATTGGCTAGCACTGAATATTCCGTTGATTATCGGACGAATCGCTACGCCAATGACCAGCCCTGTTGCACAAGAGCCGTCGACACCGCAAATGTTCGTTGCTTCCATTTCTCTGATTTGTGGTTTATGGATTCTAATTGAATGTGGCTTCTTAAAGGGGACATCAGGACCAAACCAATATGGCTCTGAGCCGGAGTAATCGCTTTAAGTAACGTGCGCGCTGAAAGTAGATTCTTAGTCTCGCTGAGGCTCGCTAGAATGACGAGCTTTTTTGATCTAGAGCTTGCTATTTTAACCGTCATTCTGAACAGTGAGGGACGAGCATGATTCAGAATCTATCGTCCGGTTGAGCAGTGGCTAAGGTGAGCGGGAAAGAATAAGAGCTTGTTGTTACCAGATTCTTAGTCTCGCTGGATCTCGCTAGAATGACGAGCTTTTTTGATCTAGAGCTTGCTATTTTAACCGTCATTCTGAACAGTGAGGGACGAGCATGATTCAGAATCTATCGTCCGGTTGAGCAGTGGCTAAGGTGAGCGGGAAAGAATAAGAGCTTGTTGTTACCAGATTCTTAGTCTCGCTTGAGCTCGTTAGAATGACGATCTCCTTTGTTTTAGAGGCTGTTAAAGTCATCGTCATTCTGAACAGCGAGGAACGAGTGGGATCCGAATCTATTGTCCGGTTGTACAGTGGTTAAGCTGAGTGGGAAAGAATGGGAGTTTGCTGTTCCCAGACTCTTAGTCTTGCTGAGTCTCGCTAGAATGACGACCTTCTCTTATTTAGTAGCAAGTTAAATTAACCGTCATTCTGAACAGCGAGGGACGAGTGTGATTCAGAATCTACGCACAGAGCGCTCCGAGTTTGAACTGAGCGATTGAATTACAATGGAAAAGTAACAGCGAATCATGAAGGAGAATGAATCATCGATAGGACACCTTGCGTTTATATCCTAACGTCAAACAACAACGCCGTTCTTTACATTGGTGTTACCAGTCAGCTGCCTCAAAGAATATGGCAGCATAAAAACGGAGTAGTTGAGGGATTTACCAAGAAATACAACGTTCATAAGCTCGTTTACTTTGAGTTATTCGAAGATATGGCAACTGCCATAAACCGAGAAAAGCAGCTCAAGCAGTGGAAGCGTGAGTGGAAGTTAGCCTTGGTAAGAGAAACGAACCCTAACTTTCTCGATCTATCTACTGAGTATCAGTAAAAATCATCCCTACCTTTAAACGCATTTAAGCTAACCACATCCGCTTTTTGAGTCGGTGTCATTTCCCCTTGTAGCGCCGCTCTGAACTTCACGACCTGTTTTTGTAATTCGTTCATCAATACCACATTGGTATGATGAGGGTTTTTACACGTGCTGATGACCCTATCGATGTGGCTTTGCTGAGCCCACAGTCTTTCTTGCATATTTTCTGATGCGCTTTCGATCATCTCTTTTGCCATTTCATGACGAAATTGCTCAAAAGCTTCTGGATCTCGCTCTGCCATTCGAACCATTTCATCGAATGGCGGAAGCGTTTGAGAAGAGTAGTGACGTAGAGTAGACATCAATGTTCTCCAAATCCTTATGGAAATTGCCTTTAGTTACTAAAAGCCTATACCACTAGAAAGAGGAGAGAGGATGAATTCTTCAGCCGTCTCATTTATAAGAGAAGCTTTCAGGCTTGAGATTGAATAAGTGCGGTATGTCGATGTTTGTTTGTGGTGATTACTGCAGTTGTTGGATGCGGTAAACGCAGCGTCGTTGGCCGCTAATGATGTGTTCGGTACGCTCTACTTTGGTGTCACGTCCAAGTAAAGACTGAAAGACATTTAATTCTGATTGGCACAAGCTTGGGCAGCGAGTTGCGGCTTTACAAATCGGGCAGTGATTTTCGATCAAGATAAATCCGTTCTCATCTTGCTCAAGCTCGGCCATATAGCCTTCTTGTTCTCTGAGTGTCACAAGAGTTTCTAGTTTGCTTTGCAGAGAGTTGCATTGCTCAAGGTGCTGACGATAACTTTGTAACGTGAGTTTTTCTCTTTCCGATGTGACTTTGTCCAGTCCATCTTTGCCAAAAATGTGTTCGACAGCCTCTATAAACTGAATGGTCAACTCACCGTGACGGTCAGCAAATTGCTCATGACCTTTTTGAGTGAGAGACCAGTGGCGAGCGGGGCGACCCACTTTGACTTTGACGTCATGAATAGACAGGATGCCATCATCTTCTAAACTCTGAAGGTGCTGACGTGCCCCCATGGTTGTCATACCCAGCTCAGAAGAGAGTTGTTTTGCAGTGACGGAACCATCACGCTTAACGATTTGCAATATCCTATCTACAGTCTTCATATACCCACCATTTATACGTCAGTACATATTATGCGCGATAGGGTTAGTAAAGAAAAGTGTTGACTTAGTTTGAGTGGGGATCTGTTGGGTCTATGTTCATGCGAACCAATATATATCGCCACTCTGAACAGCGAGAAACGAGTGTGCTTCAGAATCTATCGTTCGGTTGTGCAATGGTTATGGTGAGAGGGAGAGAATAGGAGTTTGCTGTTATTAGATTCTTAGTCTCGCTGGAGCTCGCTAGAATGACGAGTTCTTTTGATTTAGAGCTTATTAAAGTCACCGTCATTCTGAACAACGAGGAACGAGTGTGATTCAGAATCTATCGTCCGGCTGTGTAGGGGTTATGGTGAGAGGGAGAGAATAGGAGTTTGCTGTTACTGGATTTTTTAGTCTCGCTGGAGCTCGCGAGAGTGACGAACTCTTTTGATTTAGAGCTTGCTGTGGTAACCGTCATTCTGAACAGCGAGGAACGAGTGTGAGAAAGAAAGGCTCCAACTCAGATTGGCTAGAGCCTCGAGAAATGCTAAAGAATAATATCACGCACTTCTGGATCTTTACGATCTAGGTAGTGAGTCGACTTAATACGACGAATAGTACGGCATCGACCACGCACGAGAAGCGTTTCTGTGGTTGCGATATTGCCTTGGCGAGAGATGCCTTCTAGCAAGTCACCTTTAGTAATGCCTGTTGCTGAGAATACCACATTGTCGCTACGGGCCATGTCTTCCATTTTGAGGACAACATTCGCTTTTACGCCCATTTCATCGCAGCGTTTTAGTTCGTCTGCGCCGTAAATGCGGTTTTCTTCAGTATCGCCTTTTACTTCATGACGAGGAAGTAGACGACCGTGCATGTCACCGTCTAGCGCTCGAATCACCGCGGCTGATACGACCCCTTCTGGCGCGCCGCCAATACAGTACATCATGTCCACTTCACTGTCTGGCATACAAGTCAGAATAGAGGCAGCCACGTCACCATCAGGCACCGCAAAGACACGTACGCCCATTGCTTGCATTTCTGCAATAACGTCATCGTGGCGAGGTTTCGCAAGGGTAATAACGACTAAGGTATCAAGTGGTTTGTTCAGGGCTTTTGCTATGTTCTCTAGGTTCTCTTTTAACGGCTTTTCTAAGTCAATCACGCCTTTTGCACCAGGGCCAACAACCAGTTTTTCCATGTACATATCTGGCGCTTTAAGAAAGCTGCCTTTCTCACCTGCGGCAAGTACGGCTAGTGCGTTTGATTGTCCCATTGCCGTCATACGCGTCCCTTCAATCGGGTCGACTGCAATATCTACTTCATCACCACCAATACCCACTTGCTCACCAATGTATAGCATTGGCGCATCATCGATTTCACCCTCACCAATGACAATTTCACCACTGATATCTGTTTTGTTCAGTAGGGTGCGCATAACTTCAACAGCTGCGCCATCGGCTGCATTTTTATCGCCACGGCCAAGCCATTTGTAACCAGCCAAAGCTGCACCTTCAGTCACACGGGAAAATGCCATTGCTAAATCGCGTTTCATGATGTCTCCAAGTAAACAAGAGGGAAGAAGAATTTGCGCGGCGATTCTATCACAACGTAGGGTAAACGTTTGCCTTTTTGCGGAGCTTTTACTTTATCTAGCTTGAATTTGATCAATACTTAGGGCGATTTTCAGCGTGGGGGGAGGCAAAGTCCTTGCTCAAAAATGCTTCGGCGATAAGAAAAGTCAGCGTTTAGTGAGATTGCGCCGATTTTTTGACCGAATGATGCGAAATATCGAATATAGTGAGTGTTTCTCATCGCGACGCTGAGTAGAATGAACATTATATAGGTTAGGTGTGCATCAATCTCGCACATCGTCCCAACGGAATAACATAGGTAGGCCAAGATGTCTTTTGAAGTACTAGAACAACTAGAATCTAAAATTCAAACTGCAGTTGACACAATCACTCTTCTTCAGATGGAAGTCGAAGAGCTGAAAGAAGATAAAGCAAAACTTGCGGAAGAAGCGAACGAGCTTCGCTCTCAACGTGAAGAGCTAGAGCAAAAAGCACAGCAAGCACAACAAGAGCACGCGCAATGGCAAGAGCGCATTCGTGCACTACTTGGCAAAATGGACGAAGTGGAATAATTCGGCTTCTTCATTCCAAATTAAAAACACCCGCGTTAAGCGGGTGTTTGTGTTTTAGGGAAGTAGGAAATCTTTGGACAAGCTCTATGTCTGATAGCCAAGACAAGGTCCTATAACTTAGGTACCTAAGACTCGTTATTCTTCTTCATCCAACTCTAAATCAATATTCAATGGTTCAGGCGACAGGATAATTCCGGTGCTATCGGCATAAATATAATCTTCAGGTAAAAAGCTGACGCCGCCAAAGTTGACTGGTACATCCAATTCGCCAATACCCTGGCTGGTCGCTCCAACAGGAATAGAGGCGAGGGCTTGAATGCCTAAGTTCATATCTTCAAGTTCATCTACTTCACGAACACAGCCGTAAACGACAATGCCTTCCCACTCGTTTTCTTCCGCAATAGTTGCGATTTCTGCATCGATAAGGGCTTTACGTAGGGAACCGCCACCGTCAATTAACAAAACGCGACCAAGTCCATCTTGCTCTAAAGTCTCGCGGATCAACGAATTATCTTCAAAACACTTGATGGTGGTGATTTGCCCGGCAAATGAAGCGCGACCGCCAAAATTGCTGAACATTGGTTCAACCACATCTACCTGATCGAGGTAGATATCACAGAGTGCTGAGGTATTGTATTCCATAGCGTACCTTTCTAAACAGAAATTGGTTGTCTTTGAGTATATCTAGGCATTAAGTCAATGCAATGACAATCCTTTTTTAACTTACTAGAGTTTGAGCTACCACAATTGTTGCAAACAAAACGTTGGTGACTAAAGAGCATTTCACGATGACTGGCATCATTGGTGCTATCTGAGCGGGCTTTTGTGTATGCCAAACCGCTTTACCATGATCGGCCACGAAATAAATACTAAGTAAAAATGGCAAGCTAATCCAAACGGGTTTGTCTTGAATTAACAAGTAAGCCGCAAAGGCAAGAATAGCACCGCCAAGTAAAACAAAGTGGTACTGCTTGGCTTTGCGTTGACCCAAACGCACTGCGACCGTGCGTTTACCACACTCTCGGTCGTTTTCGATATCACGCATATTGTTGATGTTGAGTACTGCAACGGCGAGTAAACCGCAGCCTAGAGCTGGTAAGAATAGCGTGGTATCTACGTGACCAGTATGCAAGAAATAGGTACCGGATACGCCGAGTAAACCAAAAAACAAGAAAACTGAAATATCGCCAAGCCCCACGTAACCGTATGGTTTGCTACCCATGGTGTAAGCAATCGCCGCGAGGATGGCTAAAATTCCCAGCCCGATAAACGTCACAATGCTTTCTAGTGAGCTTAGTGAATAGAAAACTAACACTAAGCCAGAAATGGCGGTCAGAACGATGTTAAAGATAATCGCCTGTTTCATCTGTTTCGCACTTACCGCGCCAGACTGCATCGCTCGTAATGGGCCAAGGCGTTTGTCGTTATCTGTACCTTGAACGGCATCGCCATAGTCGTTCGCAAGGTTGGATAGAATTTGCAGCAACGTCGCGGTTACGAAAGCCATGATGGCAATTGTCGGTGAAAAATGACCCGCCGAGTAGGCGAGTACGCTACCCGTTAAGATAGAGACTAACGCCAGAGGTAGTGTTTTTGGGCGAGCGGCTTCAAGCCAGATCTGTAAAGATTGTTTCATGGAAATTTCGTGCTAGTAACCAATGTGCCCAGTATAAGCACAAAGAGGCAGATACGCTATTGACCTAAAACAACTCAACTAAAAGTCAAAGGGTGAAGTAGAAGGAAAGCAGTTTCGATATTTGAGGCGATAAAATAGCCCTCTTTTTGGAAAGTGGAGGGTACGGAGAACACTGCTATTAGATTCTTAGTCTCGCTTGAGCTCGCTAGAATGACGAGATCTTTTGATTTAGATGTTGTCAAAGTCACCGCCATTCTGAACAACGAGGAACGAGTGTGATTCAGAATCTATCGTCTGGTTGTGCGGTGGTTAAGGTGAGAGATGAAGAGTAGGCGTCTGCTGTTAGCAGATTCTTAGTCTCGCTTGAGCTCGCTAGAATGACCAGATCTTTTGATTTAGATGTTGTTTAAGTGACCGTCATTCTGAACAACGAGGAACGAGGTGATTCAGAATCTATCATCCGATTGTGCGGTGGTTAAGGTGAGCTGGAAAGAACAGGGTGTGCTGTTACTAGATTCTTAGTCTCGCTTGAGCTCGCTAGAATGACGAGATCTTTTGATTTAGGTGTTGTCACAGTGACCGTCATTCTGAACAACGAGGAACGAGTGTGATTCAGAATCTATCGTCCGATTGTGTAGTGGTGAAGGCGAGTTCGGAAGAATAGGCGTTTGCTGTTACTAGATTCTTAGTCTCGATGAGAACCCTTAGAATGACGAGATCTTTTGATTTAGATGTTGTCAAAGTAACCGTCATTCTGAAAAACGAGGAACGAGTGTGATTCAGAATCTATCGTCCGATTGTGCGGTGGTTAAGGTGAGCTGGAAAGAACAGGATGCGCTGTTACTAGATTCTTAGTCTCGCTTGAGCTCGCTAGAATGACCAGATCTTTTGATTTAGGTGTTGTCACAGTAATCGTCATTCTAAACAAAAAGCCCAGAAACAAGTTTCTGGGCTTTGGTGGGATAGATTGCGGTTAAAGAATAAAGCGGCTTAGATCTTCATCTTCAATCGTGTCGCCTAGGCGCTCTTTCACATAAGCGGCATCGATAACAAATTTCGTGCCAGATTGCTCCGCCGCGTCGTAAGAGATTTCATCCATTAAGCGTTCCATAACGGTGTGTAAGCGACGAGCACCGATGTTTTCTGTGCTTTCGTTGACCGTCCATGCCGCTTCCGCGATTTGCGTGATGCCATCTTCTGTGAACTCGATGTCCACATCTTCCGTTTTCATCAACGCCACGTACTGCTCTGTTAGAGAGGCTTTTGGCTCTGTCAGAATGCGTTTGAAGTCGTTGCTGCTTAGTGCCTCTAGCTCAACACGAATTGGTAGACGACCTTGTAATTCTGGGATCAAATCAGATGGTTTTGCCACTTGGAATGCACCAGATGCAACAAACAGAATGTGGTCTGTTTTTACCATGCCGTGCTTGGTTGATACTGTGCTGCCTTCAATCAATGGAAGCAGGTCGCGCTGAACACCTTCGCGTGAAACGTCTGGGCCTGAGCTCTCACCGCGTTTACAGATCTTGTCGATCTCATCGATAAATACGATGCCGTTGTTTTCAACGTTGAAAATTGCTGCTTCTTTTAGCTCTTCTTGGTTAACCAATTTCGCCGCTTCTTCTTCCGCTAACGCTTTCATCGCGTCTTTGATTTTTAGCTTACGTTTTTTCTTGGTGTCGCCAGCTAGGTTTTGGAACATGCCTTGCAGCTGATTTGTCATCTCTTCCATACCTGGGGGCGCCATGATCTCTACGCCCATTTGCGGTGCGGCTACGTCGATTTCAATTTCTTTATCGTCTAGTTGGCCTTCACGCAGTTTTTTACGGAAAATCTGGCGAGTGTGAGAAGACTCTTCCGTTTGCTCTGCTTGACCCCAGCTATCACGTGCTGGTGGCAGTAGCGCATCAAGAATGCGTTCTTCCGCTTGCTCTTCAGCGCGGAATTTTACTTTTTCCATCGCTTGTTGATGCGTCATTTTTACCGCGACATCAGTCAGGTCACGGATGATGGTTTCAACTTCTTTACCAACGTAACCCACTTCTGTGAATTTTGTCGCTTCAACTTTGATGAATGGTGCATTTGCCAGTTTTGCTAGGCGGCGTGCGATTTCAGTCTTACCAACACCAGTAGGACCAATCATCAAAATGTTTTTTGGCGTCACTTCGGCACGCAAACTTTCTTCAAGCTGCATACGGCGCCAGCGGTTACGAAGTGCAATCGCAACCGAACGCTTGGCTTTTTCTTGACCGATAATGTGGCGGTTCAATTCATGAACGATTTCGCGAGGCGTCATTTCAGACATATTCTTTCCTTACTTCGTTACGATTACGCGGTTGGTTTTTCAGGCTCTACCGTTGAGTCTAGCTCTTCTACTGTGTGGTGGTGGTTGGTGAAGACACAAATATCACCCGCGATATTGAGAGCTTTTTCCGCGATCTCACGAGCATCTAGATCTGTGTTTTCTAGTAGGGCGGTTGCTGCAGCTTGTGCGTAAGCACCACCAGAGCCAATCGCAATCAGGTCGTGTTCTGGCTGTACGACATCACCATTACCGGTAATGATTAACGATGCGGTTTCGTCGGCAACGGCAAGTAAGGCTTCGAGCTTGCGCAGAGCACGATCGCTACGCCAGTCTTTGGCTAGCTCAACCGCAGCCTTAGTAAGGTGGCCTTGGTGCATTTGCAGCTTGCTTTCGAAGCGCTCAAAAAGGGTGAAGGCATCCGCAGTGCCGCCAGCAAAGCCCGCTAGTACTTGGTTGTTATATAAGCGGCGAACTTTGCGCGCATTACCTTTCATTACGGTATTGCCTAGAGATACTTGGCCATCACCCGCGATGACGACTTTATTATTTCGACGTACAGATACAATGGTAGTCACAGTCGACCTCTTGATTATTTCTCTTTGGATTTAATTCAGTATATGGGGGAGGGGAAATAGGGATTCAAGGGGGCAAAAAGAAAGGCCCTAGGATCTTAGCTCCTAGGGCCTGAGTTTAAAGATTTTCTTTCCAAATCGCACATGGCTCAATTTTCGCGCGTTGCAGTTTATGACGGTCACGTTCTGCATCACGCTTGAACTTATACGGACCTAGCACCACGCGATACCATGAACTACCTTCTTTCTTACGAATCTTGCTCGACATCCCTTGGAACGCGATTGCAAGCTTGCGCTCTTCCGCTTGTGCCTGGGTTTTGTACGCGCCACACTGCATGATGTAAGGAATTTTAGAAACTTCAATTTCTTTGGCCACAACTTCAACTTCACGTTTCGGTAGTGACTCAACATATTCCCATTTTTCTTCTGGTGGTGGCGGCAAGTCTTTTTTCGGCTTTGGTTTGCTTACAGTGGTTGTTGGCTGCTTCACGACAGGTGGTTTTGGCTCTGGGTCGCTACTCAAAAGGTAAAGACCATAGCCAAAACCACCCACGAGCAAGATAGCGAGCAGGCCACTGCGCCAAGGTTTTTTTCTTCTCGGCGGTTGTTTTTTGTCGACTTTTTTGGGGCACCTCGCCCCCGTCTTACATAATCTCTATTTGCCACGGTTATTTCTGGTCATCAAGGATTCTTGCAAATATGTTAATCCAGAACGAGTTGAGAAAACACCCTATTGATAGAATCTTGATAGCTAAAGCGAGACAACGCCCGAGTGTAGGAGTGTGTTTCCGTTCTCGCTTATATTTATTCGGGGATACACAAAAAGCAGGAGGGGTAAATAAAAAGCGGCGCCTTAGCACCGCTTTGGGTATGAATACCTAATCTTTAGGTTAAGAGCGCTGTGGTGGCGCTGCACTTCCGCGAATGACGAGATTAGTTTCAAGCAAACGCGAGCCTGAATGCACGTCGTGGCCTTTTAACATCTCGAGCATCATTAGCATTGCTTGTCGACCAATCTCATAGCGAGGCTGAGAGATGGTGGTCAACGGTGGATCGCAGTACTGAGCGAAGTTAATGTCATCAAAGCCCACAACGGAGAGATCTTGCGGTACTCGTAAGCCAAGCTTTTTCGCTTCTTGAATTGCGCCGATGGCCATTGTGTCACAGTGACAGAAAATAGCTGTTGGTGGCTCAGGTAATTCGAGCAGTTTACGAACGGCTTTTGCTCCGCCATCAAAAGAGAACTCAGTAATGACACTATATTGTGGATCTTTATTGATGCCGGCACGGCGCAGGGCTTGTTGGTAGCCTTGCTGGCGGAACTGACACAATATTGCTGTATCTGGTCCAGAGATTTGAGCAATGCGTTTATGACCTAATTGGGTTAGGTAATTCACCGCTTCAAATGCTGAGGTCAGGTTATCAATATGTACTGTCGGAAGCTCGAGTTCAGGCGCAAATTCACACGCCATTACCATCGGAGGTAAGTTCTTTTGCTCTGGCTTACTGACATCGAACGGTAGATCTGTGCCAAGCAGTAGCATTCCATCCGCCTGCTTAGTAAATACGAGGTTAACGAAAGAACTTTCGCGTTTCTTCTGTTGTCCGCTATCGCCCAGCAGGACTAGATAGCCATGTTCCATGGCAGCATCTTCAATGCCGCGAATAATTTCAGAAAAATAAGGATCACAGATGTCGGGAACGATAGTGACAATGGTTTTTGATTCGTTTCTACGTAAGTTACGCGCTAATGAGTTTGGAGAATAACCCGCTTCAAGTACGGCATCTTCTACTCTTTTTCTCGTTGAAGAAGAGACCTTCTCTGGGTTCATTAATGCTCGAGATACCGTAGCCGTAGACACTCCCGCAAGCTGGGCAACATCCTTCATTGTCGCCATAGTTTTTAACCTCTCGTTTATTTTTTGCCAAGATGACGTTATTCCGGTTTGAAATCATAGTAATCACGCTGAGTTAGAGCAGCGTTTGCTCTTCGCTCAGTTCGTGTTAACAAGTGGAAAAATGGATTCTTCACTGCGACATCAATTTGTGGGAATAGTCATTGTTTTAATCTAAGCCTGTGCGAACAAGTCACTTTAGACTTTTCTAATTTGGATAGTCTATTCATTTCTAAAGTGAAAGTTACGGTCTGTTTAACAAAAATTGCAATCCCGTCGTGATGCTCGTCACATTAAATGGTAATTCATTACATAGTTAAACGTTTGCTAGCTGAGATCTTGTGGCTCTATGTCTAAATTCCAGCGAACTTTCTTGGCATTTGGCAACAACTCAATAGCAGGTTTGGCACTGGTTAATAACTTTTGCATCAATGAACGATGCTGGGTTTGAAGTAACAGCTGCCAGCGGTATTTACCAGCCCGCTTGGCCAAAGGTGAAGGAGTGGGACCTAACACCATGCAGGAATCATCGAACAGAGGGTGTGATTCTAACGTAAAGCGAACCTGACGCAGGAAGTCTTCAACTACCTCACTTTGGTTTGCTTCTGCTTTAAACAGAGTCAAGAAACTATAAGGCGGAAGCTGGGCGAGCTTACGTTCTTCCAGAGCTGTCATAGCAAAGTGACGATAGTCTTTTTGAAGTAGGGCTTGCAGCAAGCTGTGCTCAGGATGGTGAGTTTGCAGGATCACTTCGCCAGGTTTACTTGCTCGGCCAGCACGACCTGCGACTTGAATAAACAGCTGAGCTAATCGCTCCGAAGCGCGGAAGTCACTACTATATAGAGAGCCATCAACATCCAAAAGAGCAACGAGCGTTACATTTGGAAAGTGGTGCCCCTTAGCCAGCATTTGAGTGCCTATCAGTATTTGGTATTCACCTTTACGAATCGACTCAAGGGCATCTTCCAAGCTACCTTTGCGACGTGTGCTGTCTCTGTCGATGCGAATGGCTTTGTATTCTGGAAACAACTGAGCCAATTGTTGTTCGAGCTGTTCCGTTCCTACGCCGACGGTAACCAGTTGAGTTGAACCACATCCCTGACACTGATGAATGACAGGTTGTTGTGAGCCGCAGTGATGGCAGCGTATTTCGTTGCTGTAATGGTGGAACGTATAGTACGCATCACAGCGTTTACATTCTGCAATCCAACCACATTCATGGCACATCAAAGCGGGCGAGAAACCTCGGCGGTTAAGAAACAACATAACCTGATTGCCCATTTTTAAGTGTTTGCGCATTTCGGCAATCAGTTGGGCGGATAAGCCACTTTCTAAATACTGACCTTTTACATCTAACACTTTATTGGTGGTTGGCACGGCAGAGCCAGCTCGTTGGGTGAGTGTTAAATGGTGATATTTACCAGACAGCGCATTATGTAGGGTTTCTAACGCTGGCGTCGCTGAGCCAAGGACAATCGGCACTTGCTCTTTATGGGCGCGCATGACAGCAACATCACGAGCGTGGTAACGCAAGCTGTCTTGTTGCTTATAAGAGGAGTCATGCTCTTCATCAACGATAATAATCCCCAAATCAGCAAAAGGTGTCAGTAGGGCTGAGCGCGTACCAATGATGATCCCCGCGGCTTTATCGCGAGCCGATAACCAGGCGTTCAAACGCTCTGTTTCATTCAAACCGGAATGAATCACATCTACTGGGACATTAAATCGATGTTTAAAGCGGTTGATGGTTTGGGGCGTTAGACCGATCTCAGGTACTAAAACTAATGCTTGTTTCCCTTGCTCTAGAACGGGCTTGATAAGGTTTAAGTAAACTTCGGTTTTACCGGATCCCGTGACCCCTTCTAATAAATAGCAAGCAAAGCCCGTTTGGCTATTTACGCTGGCAATCGCGAGTGCTTGTTCATGGTTGAGCTTTGGCTTTTCAACGTCACACTCAACGTGCTGCCCCCACTGGGTAATTGTCGGTTTCTTCTCGATACGTTCAATCCAGCCTTTCTCTTCTAAGGATTTTAGTACCGTTGAGGCGATTTCTTGGTCGACAAATTTTTGATGGGGTAAAGGGCCGTTTATAAGCATTTGCAAAACTTTCTGTTGCTTTACTGCTCGACGATCGAGTCCTTGCATCAGCTTGTCTTTACCGGGCTCGGTAACTTGCCACTCCTGTAGCGTGGCGAAATCGGCAGGCTTTCCTTTACGTAGGGCTGACGGCATCGCATTGTGAAGCGTGTCTCCAAGTGGGTATTGGTAGAATTGGCTGCACCAAGTCAGCAATGAATAGAGTTTTTCTGACCACACGGGCTGAGAGTCAAGAACCGCTTTGATTGGCTTGAGTTGATCTTTGGGGAAGTCCGAATGGTTAACCACCGCGGTGACGATGCCGACTAAGGTTTGGCGTCCAAAAGGTACCGATACGCGTCCACCAATGATCGGAAACAGGTGCCCCGGAATGGCGTAATCAAATTGTTTGTCGAGCGGAACGGGTAATGCCACTCTAGCAATGGTTGGACGCATAAATTCTTAGCTATTAAAAAGAGGGAAAGGAAATGAGAGTCTATTAAAATCGGTATGGAAATTCGAGTAAAGCTATGTGATTCAGCGTGAATCGTGCCTCTATGATTAGTCTGGCTAAAAAAGTGGCGAAAAAGTTGCCAAATGTGTTGATCCGAGCAATGTGATTCTTTACTATATCGCGCCTTGAGATATGGCTTCGGCAATTAGTTGATGCGGTATCCCATTTTATTATTAATTGCGTGTGGTGTGCGGCTTAGATTCGTATAGCGACACGGCCTACTATTGAGGTTATCCCATGAAAGCTGGTATCCACCCAGAATACAAAGCAGTAAAAGCGACTTGTTCTTGCGGCAACTCTTTTGAGTTCAACTCTACTCTAGGTAAAGAGTCTATCCACCTAGACGTATGTGACAAGTGTCACCCATTCTACACAGGTAAGCAACGTATCGTTGATACAGGCGGCCGTGTTGATCGCTTCAACAAGCGTTTCGGTGCACTATCAAGCGGTAAGAAATAATAGCAGGCGCTATTACGATTACAGTTTAGAAAAGGACGCTGAAGCGTCCTTTTTGTTTAATGGCTACCAAGCGAAGAGGGATCTATAGGGTTTGGAATACTCCCGATTATTTTTCACTCAGCGCTTGCAACCTAAAATGTGATCTGTATAATGCAGCGCACTGGTTAAGCCAGTTGTGAACCAATGAGCAGTGAGGAGCGAGCAAATCTAAGGGTTTGTGAGGTAATGTATACTCAGCTTATGTTCGCGGTTAATACAATTAGCTATCTTTTCTTCGGAAAAACTATCCTCAAAGGTGACTTTGGCATATAGGGATAGTTAATCGAAAATTAACTGACAATGCGTCCTAATCTTGGATGCTACGGTTTCACATAAATCAATCGGCATTCTCTCGTCTTGACGAGTTTGAGTGGCGATATTGTTTGTGTAATTTATTAAATTTGGAGCTCTGTCTCATGCAGAACCAACGTATCCGTATCCGCCTAAAAGCTTTCGATTACAAACTAATCGATGCTTCTACAGCGGAAATCGTTGAAACAGCTAAGCGCACTGGCGCACAGGTTCGTGGTCCAATCCCACTGCCAACTCGTAAAGAGCGTTTCACAGTTCTTATCTCTCCACACGTTAACAAGAAAGCACGTGACCAGTACGAAATCCGTACTCACAAGCGTCTAATCGACATCGTTGAGCCAACAGACAAGACTGTTGATGCTCTAATGCGTCTAGACCTTGCTGCGGGCGTTGACGTTCAAATTAGCCTAGGTTAAGGGAGATTAGAAGTATGATTGGTCTAATCGGTCGTAAAGTGGGCATGACCCGCGTATTTACTGAAGAAGGCGTTTCTATCCCAGTAACTGTTGTTGAGGTTGAAGCTAACCGTGTTTCTCAAGTGAAAACTCTTGAAACTGACGGCTACGCAGCAATCCAGGTTACAGCTGGTTCTAAGAAAGCTAACCGCGTAAACAAAGCTGAAGCAGGTCACTTTGCTAAAGCTGGCGTTGAAGCTGGTCGCGGTCTTTGGGAATTCCGTTTAGAAAACGGCGAAGAGTTCGAAGTTGGTTCAGAACTAACTGTTGAACTATTCAACGAAACTAAGAAAGTAGACGTTACTGGTACATCTAAGGGTAAAGGTTTCCAAGGCGCTGTTAAGCGTTGGAACTTCCGTACTCAAGATATGACTCACGGTAACTCATTGTCTCACCGTGCTCCTGGTTCTATCGGTCAATGTCAGACTCCAGGTCGCGTATTTAAAGGCAAGAAAATGGCAGGTCACATGGGTGCTGAGCGTGTAACGACTCAAAACCTAGAGATCGTACGTGTTGACGCTGAGCGCAACCTGCTTCTTATTAAAGGTGCAGTCCCAGGCGCAACTGGCGGCAACGTGATCGTTAAACCAGCTGTTAAAGCATAACGTCTCAGGAGTAAGTAATGGAACTAATGGTTAAAGGTGCCGATGCACTAACTGTTTCCGAAACTACTTTCGGACGTGAGTTTAACGAAGCTCTTGTACACCAAGTAGTTGTTGCGTACGCAGCAGGTGCTCGTCAAGGTACTCGTGCTCAAAAAACACGTTCAGAAGTTTCTGGCGGTGGCGCTAAGCCATGGCGTCAAAAAGGTACTGGCCGTGCGCGTGCTGGTACAATCCGTAGCCCAATCTGGCGTACAGGTGGTGTTACTTTTGCTGCGAAACCACAAGATCACAGCCAAAAAGTAAACAAAAAAATGTACCGTGGTGCTATGAAGAGCATTCTTTCTGAGCTTGTTCGTCAAGAGCGTCTAATCGTTGTTGATAACTTCTCAGTTGAAGCACCAAAGACTAAAGAGCTAGTTGCTAAGCTTAAAGAGCTTGAGCTAACTGACGCTCTAATCGTGACTAGCGAAGTAGATGAGAATCTATTCCTAGCTGCTCGTAACCTATACAAAGTTGACGCACGTGATGTTGCTGGTATCGATCCAGTATCTCTAATCGCGTTTGACAAAGTTGTAATGACTGCAGAAGCAGTTAAGCAAGTAGAGGAAATGCTAGCATGATCACTGAAGAGCGTATCCTAAAAGTTCTACGTGCACCGCACATCTCTGAAAAAGCAACTATGGCAGCTGAGAAAGCGAACACTATCGTTTTCAAAGTAGCGAAAGATGCGACTAAAAAAGAGATCAAAGCAGCTGTAGAAAAGCTATTTGAAGTTGAAGTTAAGTCTGTAAATACTCTTATCACTAAGGGTAAGACCAAACGTCAAGGTCTACGCCAAGGTCGCCGCAGCGACGTTAAGAAAGCGTACGTTACTTTGAAAGAAGGTCAAGATCTTGACTTCGTTGGCGGCGCGGAATAACAGGAGTAGTTAAAAATGGCTATTGTTAAATGTAAGCCGACTTCCCCTGGTCGTCGTCATGTTGTTAAAGTTGTTAACGCTGACCTACACAAGGGCAAGCCATACGCACCTCTTCTAGAGAAAAACTCTAAGAACGGTGGTCGTAACAACAAGGGTCGTATCACAGTACGTCACATCGGCGGTGGTCACAAGCACCACTACCGTGTAGTTGACTTCAAACGTACTAAAGATGGTATTCCAGCGACAGTTGAGCGTCTTGAATACGATCCAAACCGTAGCGCAAACATTGCTCTAGTTCTTTACAAAGACGGTGAGCGTCGCTACATCCTAGCACCTAAAGGTGTTGTAGCTGGTGATGTTATTCAGTCTGGTGTTGATGCACCAATCAAAGCTGGTAACACTCTACCAATGCGTAATATCCCAGTAGGTTCAACAGTACATAACGTTGAACTTAAGCCTGGTAAAGGTGGTCAGCTAGCTCGTTCGGCTGGTGCTTACGCTCAAATCGTTGCTCGCGACGGTGCGTACGTAACTATCCGTCTACGTTCTGGCGAGATGCGCAAAGTTCTTTCTGAAGGCCGTGCAACAATCGGTGAAGTTGGTAACTCTGAGCACATGCTACGTGAACTTGGTAAAGCAGGTGCATCACGTCATCGCGGTATCCGTCCAACGGTTCGTGGTGTTGTAATGAACCCGATTGACCACCCACACGGTGGTGGTGAAGGCCGTACTTCTGGTGGTCGTCACCCAGTATCTCCTTGGGGTATGCCTACTAAAGGCTTCAAGACTCGTAAGAACAAACGCACTGACAAGTACATCGTACGTCGTCGTAACAAGTAATCTATATAAAGAGGAATCGCCATGCCACGTTCTCTCAAGAAAGGTCCTTTTATTGACCTACACTTGCTGAAGAAGGTAGAGAAAGCGGTGGAAAGCGGAGACAAAAAGCCTATTAAGACTTGGTCCCGTCGTTCAATGATCATCCCTACGATGATCGGTTTGACCATCGCTGTCCATAATGGTCGTCAGCACGTACCAGTATTTGTAACTGATGAAATGATCGGTCACAAACTGGGTGAATTCGCACCAACACGTACTTACCGCGGTCACGCTGCGGATAAGAAAGCTAAGAAGCGCTAAGGAGTAAATAATGGAAGCAATTGCTAAACATAACTTTGCTCGCATTTCGCCTCAGAAAGCTCGCTTAGTTGCGGATCTAATCCGTGGTAAATCTGTTGACCAAGCTCTAGAAATCCTAACGTTCAGCAACAAAAAAGCTGCTGCACTAGTTAAGAAAGTTCTAGAGTCTGCTATCGCTAACGCGGAGCACAACGAAGGTGCAGATATTGACGATCTGAATGTCGCAAAAATCTTTGTAGATGAAGGCCCAACCATGAAGCGTATTATGCCTCGTGCTAAAGGTCGTGCGGATCGTATCTTGAAGCGTTCAAGCCACATCACTGTTGTTGTAGCAGATCGCTAGAGACTAGGAGAGTAAGCAATGGGTCAAAAAGTACATCCAAATGGTATTCGTCTAGGCATCGTTAAGCCTTGGAATGCTACATGGTTTGCTAACACCAAAGATTTCGCTGACAACCTAGACGGCGACTTCAAGGTACGTCAGTTCCTTACAAGTGAACTGAAAAAAGCGTCTCTATCACGTATCGTTATCGAGCGTCCTGCTAAGAGCATCCGTGTGACTATTCACACTGCTCGTCCAGGCGTTGTTATCGGTAAGAAAGGTGAAGACGTTGAGAAGCTACGCGCAGCTGTAGCTAAAATTGCAGGTGTACCAGCGCAAATTAACATCGCTGAAGTACGTAAGCCTGAACTAGATGCGCAACTTGTTGGTGACAGCATCGCGTCTCAGCTAGAGCGTCGTGTTATGTTCCGTCGTGCTATGAAGCGCGCAGTACAAAACGCAATGCGCCTAGGCGCTAAAGGTATCAAAGTGGAAGTAAGCGGTCGTCTAGGCGGCGCTGAAATCGCACGTTCAGAGTGGTACCGTGAAGGCCGTGTGCCTCTACACACTCTACGTGCTGACATTGATTACGCAACTTCTTCGGCTCACACTCAATACGGTGTGATCGGCATTAAAACTTGGATCTTCAAAGGTGAAATCCTAGGTGGTATGCCAGCAGCTAACGCTGTAGAGCCTAAAGGCGACAAGCCTAAGAAGCAGCGTAAAGGCCGTAAGTAAGGAGTCGACAGATGCTACAACCTAAACGTACTAAGTTCCGTAAGGTTCAGACTGGTCGTAACCGTGGTCTAGCTAAAGGTACTGATGTAAGCTTCGGCGAATTCGGTCTTAAAGCTGTTGGCCGTGGTCGTCTAACTGCTCGTCAAATCGAAGCGGCACGTCGTGCAATGACACGTCACGTTAAGCGTCAAGGTAAAATCTGGATCCGTGTGTTCCCAGACAAACCAATCACAGAAAAACCACTTGAAGTTCGTCAAGGTAAGGGTAAAGGTAACGTTGAGTACTGGGTAGCCCAAATCCAACCTGGTAAGGTTATGTACGAAATGGGTGGTGTACCTGAAGAATTGGCACGTGAAGCGTTCCGTCTTGCGGCACGTAAACTGCCTTTCAAAACTACATTTGTAACTAAGCAGGTGATGTGATGAAAGCACAAGATCTACGCGAGAAAAGCGTTGAAGAGCTTAACGCTGAGCTAATGAATTTGCTACGTGAACAGTTCAACTTGCGCATGCAAGCTGCGACTGGTCAACTACAGCAAACTCATACTCTGAAAGCTGTACGCCGTGATATCGCACGTGTGAAAACTGTTTTGACTGAGAAGGCAGGCGCATAATGAGCGAAGTAAAACGTACTCAACAAGGTCGTGTTGTTAGCGATAAGATGGACAAGTCTATCACTGTTGCTATCGAACGTTTCGTAAAACACCCAATCTACGGTAAATACGTAAAACGTACGACTAAAGTACACGCACATGACGAGAACAACGAGTGTGGCCTAGGCGACACAGTTGAAATCGCAGAGTGTCGTCCACTGTCTAAGACTAAGTCTTGGACTTTGGTAAAAGTTCTAGAAAAGGCGAAGATTTAATCTCGTTAATTCTATGAAACTAAAGCGGCTCCAAAATATTTTTGGAGCCGTTTATTTTTTGACTACCCAATCACAAAAAAGGGTGGTACAATTCGCGTCCCTTTTAAAGAGGCAGCCCGACCCGTGATGGGTCTAGTTATTAATATTTAGCGGAGCACTAACATGATCCAAATGCAAAGTATGCTGGACGCAGCTGATAACTCAGGCGCACGCAGCGTAATGTGTATTAAGGTTCTGGGTGGCTCTCACCGCCGTTATGCACATATCGGTGACGTCATCAAAGTTACTGTGAAGGAAGCAATCCCTCGCGGTAAAGTTAAAAAAGGTGATGTTCTGAAGGCGGTGGTAGTGCGCACCCGTAAAGGCGTACGTCGTCCTGACGGTTCTGTCATTCGCTTCGACCGAAATGCTTGCGTATTGCTAAACGACAATACTGAGCAACCAATCGGTACACGTATCTTTGGTCCTGTGACACGCGAACTTCGTGGCGATAAGTTCATGAAGATCGTTTCACTGGCTCCAGAAGTTCTGTAAGGAGCACGTAGAAATGGCAGCTAAAATCCGTCGTAATGACGAAGTAATCGTTCTTGCTGGTAAAGACAAAGGCAAGAAAGGTAAAGTAACTAAGGTTCTAGCAACTGGTAAAGTTATCGTTGAAGGTATCAACCTAGTTAAGAAGCATCAGAAACCTGTTCCAGCTATGGGTATCCAAGGCGGTATCGTAGAGCAAGAAGCAGCAATCGACGTTTCTAACGTGGCGATTTTCAACGCAGCTACTGGTAAAGCTGACCGTATCGGTTTCCGTTTTGAAGACGGCAAAAAAGTTCGTTTCTTCAAGTCTAACGGCGAAACCGTTTCTAACTAATAGAAGTAATTTGGAGTTCTACTATGGCGAAACTGCATGATTACTACAAGTCGTCTGTAGTCGCTGAACTGACCAAACAGTTCGGTTACACAAGCGTCATGCAAGTCCCTAGAATCGAGAAAATCACCCTAAACATGGGTGTTGGTGAAGCAATCAACGATAAGAAACTGCTAGAAAATGCAGCGTCTGATATGGCAACGATCTCTGGTCAAAAGCCACTTATCACAAAAGCGCGCAAATCTGTTGCAGGTTTCAAAATCCGTGAAGGCTACCCTATCGGTTGTAAAGTAACCTTGCGTGGCGAACGTATGTGGGATTTTCTTGAGCGTTTAATTAACATCGCTCTTCCACGTGTACGTGACTTCCGTGGTGTTAGCGCTAAGTCTTTTGACGGTCGCGGTAACTACAGCATGGGCGTTCGCGAGCAAATCATCTTCCCGGAAATCGACTTTGATAAAGTTGATCGTGTACGCGGTTTAGACATCACTATTACGACGTCTGCTGGTACTGATGAGGAAGGCCGTGCTCTGCTGGCTGCCTTTAACTTCCCATTCCGTAAGTAAGGTGAAGGGTTACTGTTATGGCTAAACAATCAATGAAAGCACGTGAAGCTAAACGTGCACAGCTAGTAGCTAAGTTCGCTGAAAAGCGTGCAGCGCTAAAAGCTATCATCAGCGATGTAAACGCATCTGAAGAAGATCGTTGGAACGCGGTTCTTACACTGCAATCTCTTCCACGTGATTCAAGTGCATCACGTCAGCGCAACCGTTGCAACCAAACTGGTCGTCCACACGGTTACCTACGTAAGTTCGGTCTAAGCCGTATTAAGGTTCGTGAAGCTTGCATGAAAGGCGAGATTCCGGGTCTTCGTAAGGCTAGCTGGTAATTGCCACTTAATCATTTGGAGTAAATCATATGAGCATGCAAGATCCGATTTCGGATATGCTGACCCGCGTTCGTAACGGTCAGGCAGCAAACAAAGTTGCTGTAAAAATGCCTTCTTCAAAGCTTAAAGTTGCAATTGCTGCACTACTAAAAGCTGAAGGTTACATCGTTGACTTCGCTGTTGAAGGCGAAGCAAAACCTGAGCTAGAAGTTACACTTAAGTACTTCCAAGCTAAACCAGTAATCGAGCAACTTAAACGTGTTTCTCGTCCAGGTCTACGTGTTTACAAGAAGAAAGATGAACTTCCTTCTGTAATGGGTGGTCTTGGTATTGCTATCGTTTCAACTTCCAAGGGTCTTATGTCAGACCGCGCTGCACGTAAAGCAGGTCTTGGTGGTGAAATCATCGCTTACGTAGCTTAATAAGGAGTAGACTATGTCTCGTGTTGCAAAAGCACCTGTCGCTATTCCAGCTGGCGTAGAGGTGAAACTAAACGGCCAAGAAATCACTGTAAAAGGTGCGAAAGGCGAACTAACTCGCGTTCTTAACGATGCAGTTGTAATCGCTCAGGAAGAAAATAACCTGACTTTCGGTCCTAAAGAAGGTGTTGCTAACGCATGGGCTCAAGCAGGTACTGCTCGCGCTCTAGTTAACAACATGGTTGTTGGTGTTACTGAAGGCTTTACTAAGAAGCTAACTCTTAAAGGTGTAGGTTACCGTGCTGCTATCAAAGGCAACGCTGTAGGTCTAACACTAGGCTTCTCACACCCAGTTGAGCACGAGTTGCCAGCGGGTATTAAAGCTGAATGTCCAAGCCAAACTGAAATCGTGATCACTGGTGCTGACAAGCAACTAGTTGGTCAAGTTGCGGCTGACATTCGTTCTTACCGTGAGCCTGAGCCATACAAAGGCAAAGGTGTTCGTTACGCAGATGAAAATGTGCGTACTAAAGAAGCTAAGAAGAAGTAAGGTAACACTATGGATAAGAAAGCATCTCGCATCCGTCGTGCTACACGTGCACGTCGTAAGATTGCAGAACTGGGTGCGACTCGCCTAGTTGTACACCGTACTCCTCGTCACGTGTACGCACAGGTTATCGCGGCTAACGGCTCTGAGGTTATCGCAGCAGCTTCTACTGTAGAAAAAGCGATCCGTGAGCAAGTGAAATACACTGGTAACGTTGATGCAGCTAAAGCAGTGGGTAAAGCTATTGCTGAGCGCGCTCTTGAGAAGGGCGTAACTGCAGTTGCATTTGATCGTTCTGGTTTCCAATACCACGGTCGAGTAGCGGCGCTAGCAGAATCTGCTCGCGAAGCTGGTCTGAAATTCTAAGGTAGGGTTGGAAGATGGCTAAAGAACAACAAGTTCAAGCGAATGATTTGCAAGAAAAGCTAATCGCAGTTAACCGCGTATCTAAGACGGTTAAAGGCGGTCGAATCATGAGCTTCACTGCACTAACAGTAGTTGGTGACGGTAATGGTCGTGTAGGTTTCGGTTACGGCAAAGCTCGTGAAGTACCTGCAGCGATTCAAAAAGCAATGGAAAAAGCGCGTCGTAACATGACTACGATCGCTCTAAACGAAGGCACTCTTCACCACCCAGTGAAAGGTCGCCATTCGGGCTCTAAAGTTTACATGCAGCCTGCTGCAGAAGGTACTGGTGTTATCGCAGGTGGTGCGATGCGTGCAGTACTAGAAGTTGCTGGTGTACACAACGTACTATCTAAAGCGTACGGTTCTACGAACCCTATCAACATCGTTCGTGCAACGATCGATGCACTAGGTAGCATGAAGTCACCAGAAATGGTTGCTGCTAAACGTGGTCTAACTGTTGAATCTATTTCGGAGTAAGAACACCATGGCAACTATTAAAGTAACTCAAACTAAAAGCTCAATTGGTCGTCTGCCAAAGCACAAAGCTACTTTGCGCGGTCTAGGTCTTCGTAAAATCAACCACACAGTAGAACTTGAAGATACTCCGTGTATTCGCGGTATGATCAACAAGGTTTACTACATGGTTAAAGTTGAGGAGTAATCAGAATGCGTTTGAATACTCTAGCACCGGCTGCTGGCGCGAAAACTTCTGCGAAGCGAGTAGGTCGTGGTATCGGTTCAGGCCTAGGTAAAACTGGTGGCCGTGGTCACAAAGGTCAAAAATCACGTTCTGGCGGCAGTGTTCGTCCAGGTTTCGAAGGCGGTCAGATGCCTCTGAAACAACGTCTACCAAAATTCGGTTTCACTTCTCGTAAGAGCCTAGTGTCTGCTGAAGTTCGTCTAGCTGAGCTAGCGAAAGTTTCTGGTGACGTAGTTGATCTAAACAGTCTTAAAGCTGCTAACATCATCACTAAGAACATCGAATTTGTAAAAGTTGTTCTTTCTGGTGAAATCAACAAAGCAGTGACTGTGAAAGGTCTACGTGTGACTAAAGGCGCTAAAGCTGCAATCGAAGCTGCAGGCGGTAAAATCGAGGAATAATCTCGAGGAACGAGGTACAGATGGCTAAGAAACCAGGACAAGATTTTCGTAGTGCTCAGAGCGGCTTAAGTGAACTAAAGTCGCGCTTGTTATTCGTAATTGGTGCACTTTTAGTATTCCGAGCCGGCTCCTTTGTGCCGATTCCTGGTATTGACGCTGCTGTACTTGCCGATTTGTTCGAACAGCAAAAAGGTACCATCGTTGAAATGTTTAACATGTTCTCCGGTGGTGCTCTTGAGCGTGCATCTATATTAGCATTGGGCATCATGCCGTATATTTCGGCATCTATTGTTGTCCAATTGCTAACTGTAGTTCATCCAGCGTTAGCTGAACTCAAAAAAGAGGGTGAAGCAGGCCGTCGTAAGATCAGCCAATACACACGCTACGGCACGCTTGTACTTGCAACCTTCCAAGCTATAGGTATTGCAACTGGCCTACCAAACATGGTCGACAATCTGGTTGTTATCAACCAAACCATGTTTACGCTAATTGCTACCGTAAGTTTAGTAACCGGTACCATGTTCTTAATGTGGTTAGGTGAACAAATTACAGAGCGAGGAATTGGTAACGGTATTTCGATACTGATTTTTGCAGGTATTGTTGCTGGATTGCCTTCTGCAATCGGTCAAACAATCGAGCAAGCGCGTCAAGGTGAATTGCATGTACTTCTTCTGTTGCTAATCGCGGTATTAGCTTTTGCAGTCATTTACTTCGTTGTTTTCATGGAACGTGGTCAACGCCGAATCGTCGTTAACTACGCGAAGCGTCAACAAGGTCGTAAAGTATTTGCTGCACAAAGCTCGCATCTGCCTCTTAAAATTAACATGGCAGGTGTTATTCCAGCGATTTTTGCATCAAGCATTATCTTGTTCCCAGGAACATTGGCTCAGTGGTTTGGTCAAAACGGCGAGAGCAGCGCGTTCGGTTGGTTAACTGACGTGTCTTTGGCTCTTAGCCCTGGTCAACCGTTGTATGTAATGCTTTATGCAGCAGCAATTATCTTCTTCTGTTTCTTCTACACGGCGTTGGTTTTCAACCCGCGTGAAACAGCAGATAACTTGAAGAAGTCTGGTGCATTCGTACCCGGTATCCGCCCAGGTGAGCAGACAGCGAAATACATTGATAAAGTAATGACACGTTTAACCCTTGCTGGTGCACTATACATTACCTTTATCTGTCTGATTCCCGAGTTCATGATGGTCGCGTGGAACGTACGTTTCTACTTCGGCGGTACATCGCTACTAATCGTAGTTGTTGTAATTATGGACTTTATGGCACAGGTACAGACTCATCTGATGTCTCAACAGTATGATTCTGTGTTGAAGAAAGCGAATCTGAAAGGCTACGGCCGTTAATCCGGCGGTAGACTCAGTTTCATTTACGGAGTTTAGCAATGAAAGTTCGTGCTTCCGTTAAAAAAATCTGCCGTAACTGTAAAGTAATCAAGCGTAACGGTGTCGTTCGCGTGATTTGCAGTGAGCCAAAGCACAAACAGCGCCAAGGCTAATTAGCAGAAATTTTTACTTGAAAATGAAGGTTGGGTCGAGTATATTCCTCGGCCTACCTTTTGCGTGCAAAAGAAGTAGTATTCCGCAGCGTATCCATAACGGGCTTTGCTGCGGCTAATTCTTTTATAGAAACACTTAGGAGTGAATAATGGCCCGTATAGCAGGCATTAACATTCCTGATCAGAAACATGCAGTAATCGCTCTAACAGCGATCTACGGCATCGGTAAAACTCGCTCTCAAGCTATCCTAGCTGAAGTGGGTATTGCTGAAAATGTTAAGATCAGTGAACTAACTGAAGAGCAGATCGATCAACTGCGTGATGGTGTAGCTAAGTACACTGTAGAAGGTGATCTACGTCGTGAAGTATCTATGAACATCAAGCGTCTTATGGACCTTGGCTGTTACCGTGGTCTTCGTCATCGTCGCAGTCTACCACTACGTGGACAGCGTACTAAAACCAACGCTCGCACCCGTAAGGGTCCGCGTAAGCCGATCAAGAAATAATCGGGAAGGTAGAGTACAATGGCTAAACAACCAACTCGCGCTCGTAAGCGCGTACGCAAGCAAGTTGCAGATGGCGTTGCGCACATCCATGCTTCTTTCAATAACACAATCGTAACCATTACTGACCGTCAAGGTAACGCTCTTGCATGGGCTACTGCAGGTGGTTCTGGTTTCCGTGGTTCTCGTAAGTCTACTCCGTTCGCTGCACAGGTTGCTGCTGAGCGTTGTGCTGAAATGGCTAAAGAATACGGCCTAAAGAACTTGGAAGTTATGGTTAAGGGTCCTGGTCCAGGTCGCGAATCTACTGTTCGTGCACTAAACGCCGCTGGTTTCCGCATCACAAACATCGTTGATGCTACACCAATCCCTCATAACGGTTGTCGTCCACCTAAGAAACGTCGCGTATAACGTTTCTAGGACAATTGGAGAAGAATCATGGCAAGATATTTGGGTCCTAAGCTGAAGCTTAGCCGTCGTGAAGGCACTGACTTATTCCTTAAGTCTGGTGTTCGCGCGATCGATACCAAGTGTAAAATTGATAACGCACCAGGTGTACACGGCGCTCGTCGCGGTCGTCTATCTGAGTATGGCGTTCAGCTTCGTGAGAAGCAAAAAGTACGTCGTATGTACGGCGTTCTAGAAAAACAATTCCGTAACTACTACAAAGAAGCTGCTCGCCTAAAAGGCAACACTGGTGAAAACCTACTTCAGCTTCTTGAAGGTCGTCTTGATAACGTAGTTTACCGCATGGGCTTTGGTGCAACTCGCGCAGAAGCACGTCAGCTAGTTAGCCACAAAGCTATCCTAGTAAACGGTAAAGTTGTAAACGTTCCTTCTTTCAAAGTAGCGGCTAATGACGTTGTTTCTATTCGCGAGAAAGCTAAACAGCAAGCTCGTATTAAAGCTGCTCTAGAAGTTGCTGAACAACGTGAAAAACCAACTTGGATTGAAGTAGATGGTGGCAAGATGGAAGGTACATTCAAGCGTATGCCTGAGCGTTCTGATCTATCAGCTGACATCAACGAACAATTGATCGTCGAGCTTTACTCTAAGTAAGGTTTAAACTAAAGAGAGGACACAATGCAGGGTTCTGTAACAGAATTTCTTAAGCCACGTCTAGTTGACATCGAACAAATCAGCTCGACTCACGCAAAAGTAACTCTTGAGCCATTAGAGCGTGGCTTTGGTCATACTCTGGGTAATGCACTTCGCCGCATTCTTCTATCTTCTATGCCTGGTTGTGCAGTGACAGAAGTAGAAATCGAAGGCGTACTTCACGAGTACAGCACTAAAGAAGGTGTACAAGAAGATATTCTTGAAATCCTTCTAAACCTTAAAGGTTTGGCAGTGCGTGTTGCTGAAGGCAAAGATGAAGTGTTCATTACTTTGAACAAATCAGGCTCGGGCCCTGTGGTTGCAGGTGACATCACCCATGATGGTGATGTAGAGATCGCTAACCCTGAACACGTTATTTGTCACCTAACGGATGACAACGCTGAAATCGCAATGCGTATTAAAGTAGAACGTGGTCGTGGTTATGTTCCAGCTTCTGCGCGTATCCATAACGAAGAAGACGAGCGTCCAATCGGTCGCCTACTAGTAGATGCTACTTACAGCCCAGTAGACAAAATTGCCTACGCTGTAGAAGCAGCTCGTGTAGAACAGCGCACTGATCTAGACAAGCTTGTTATCGATATGGAAACAAACGGTACTCTAGAACCTGAGGAAGCAATCCGTCGTGCAGCTACAATCCTAGCTGAACAATTGGATGCATTCGTAGATCTTCGTGATGTACGAGTTCCTGAGGAGAAAGAAGAGAAGCCAGAATTCGATCCGATCCTACTGCGTCCTGTAGACGATCTTGAACTAACAGTTCGCTCTGCTAACTGTCTGAAAGCAGAAGCGATTCACTACATCGGTGATCTAGTACAACGTACTGAGGTTGAGCTACTTAAAACGCCTAACCTTGGTAAAAAATCTCTTACTGAGATTAAAGACGTACTTGCGTCACGTGGTCTGTCTCTGGGCATGCGCCTAGAAAACTGGCCACCTGCATCAATCGCTGAAGATTAATCGATACTAGTTAGAAGGATTAGGTCATGCGCCATCGTAAGAGTGGTCGTCAACTCAACCGCAACAGCTCACATCGCAAAGCGATGTTCAGCAACATGGCTAGCTCTCTAGTACGTCATGAAGTTATCAAGACTACTTTGCCAAAAGCAAAAGAGCTACGTCGCGTAGTTGAGCCTTTGATTACACTAGCTAAGACTGACAGTGTTGCTAACCGTCGTCTAGCATTTGCACGTACTCGTGACAACGAAGTAGTTGCAAAACTATTTAACGAACTAGGTCCACGTTTTGCTGCTCGTCAGGGCGGTTACACTCGTATCCTAAAAGCTGGCTTCCGTGCTGGTGATAAAGCTCCAATGGCTTACATTGAGCTTGTAGATCGCCCAGCTGCTGAAGAAGCTGCTGAGTAATCAGTTCGTAAGAACGAGAAAGCCGAGCGTTAGCTCGGCTTTTTTGTATCTGCGATTCAGTAAATCTTTATATCCAGCCTGCATTTATTTTACTCCATGCAGACTGGCAATTTAAAAAGTGATTATCACTTGCGCTTATTTACTAGTATTCCACAACCCGCCTAACGAACTTAGAAGTCCCTCGCTAGCGCCTTGCTTGTTCAAGTAATCCAAGATTACTGGAGCAAACTGACTGATCATAGAGGGATCTAAACCCAACGTATCGAATGCACTTTTTACTGCACTGATATTCTCAATATTCCCCAGTAAGCTTTGTGCTCCTTGCAAGTTTGAAAGCCCAGGAATCAAAGACTGTAATTCACTGCTATTTTCTTGTGAAAGCTGGCTTTGAGCCAAAGCGAGTAGTGCGCCACTACCTCCAGCCGCTTGTTCTGTAGATACAGGTAATTGGCTAGTTAGCATGTCTGTTAATGGAGATGATTCAGTGTTCAGGCTACTACCTACCATATCCATTAGGCCACTTTCTTTACTTTTTTGCGTGACGGAATCTAAGAATGCGTGTGCACTACCAATGTTCATTGATAAGAGTGCCAGAGTCAGGAGTATTTTACGCATAGTACCTCCGAAGGTTGAGCGTTTTTAACGTGATTTTATTGTTTTAAAGGCTATCAGAATGAAAGGTTTAGAGGTGAGAAAGTCTATTCAGTTTAGACAAAAAAACGGCGCTAATGCGCCGTTTTATTAAATCATAATTGAAAATGGTTTCAATTAAAGAATATCTAGTAGTTCTACTTCGAAAACTAGTGCTGCGAATGGAGGGATAGCTGCACCAGCGCCACGCTCACCGTACGCAAGGTCTTGTGGTACGTATAGTTTCCACTTAGAACCAACAGGCATTAGTTGTAGTGCTTCTACCCAGCCTTTGATTACGCCTGTAACAGGGAATTCAGCTGGTTGACCGCGAGATACAGAGCTATCGAATACAGTACCGTCAGTTAGCTCACCGTGGTAGTGAACGCGAACTGAGCTTTCTGCTGTTGGAACTGCACCAGTACCTTCAGAAATGATTTCGTACTGAAGGCCAGAGTCTAGAACGTTAACTTCAGGGCGTAGTGCGTTGTCTTTTAGGAACGCTTCGCCTTCTGCTGCTGCAATTTTCGCTGCTTCTTGGCGAGCGGTTTCTGCACGAGTGTGAAGTTCTTGTAGTGCTTTGTTGATTTCATCAATTTCGATTGATGGCATGTCACCAGTTAGTGCTGTTGCAATACCCGCTGCGATAGCATCAACGCTAAGACCTTCAAGACCAGAACCTGCAAGTTGCTGACCCATTTGCAGACCAATGCCGTAGCTTGCTTTTTGTTCTGCAGTTTCAAATTTAATTTCAGACATGAATGTCGCTCTTGTTAGGAGTGATAAAGGCAACAGGATATCAGTTTCGAGCTTAGGTTTAAATGATTGCGACTGAATGCTTAATTGAGGCGGCCAGGGTGTGACTTATCTCTTACTCCAAGTGAAATTTCTGCTAATTTAATCCAAATTCCATTTTAGTTTAGTGAAAAACATATACTCTCCGCGTCGGTATTTTTATACTGGCAGTAGAAGTATTAAGGGACTCATTAAAATGAATCGTCGCAGAAAGAAAAAGCAGCAAGTCGACTATGTCGAATTGGTTAAACAAAAATTCGCTGCTATCGACTGGAAGCAGCCGTTCAACAAAGAGCAATGGTTGGAGCGTATACAGCCTGTTAAGCAGTTTTGGCTGCGACTACCGAAATTCCATCAACGAGCTTTGATGGTTTTAGTTCCATTGATTCTGGTACTCCTTGTTATTCCTTTGCCGAATAAAACAGAACAATCAGTTGAGCAAGCTGAGGTCGATCATCAGCGCGTAGCGATTCAGCTGAATGCACAGAGTTTAAGCCAGCAAAGAACCTCTCAGAATTCTGGGCCGAAATCCGAAGACTGGAAAGAGTACACGGTTAAAAATGGCGACACGTTAGCGCAGGTTTTCAGAAGTAATCAGCTCTCGATGGCGGATCTTAGCGCTCTAGTAAAAATCGAAGGCAGTGATAAGCCGCTGAGCCAAATTAAACAAGGACAATTGATTCGCTTTAAGCTTAGCGATGAAGGCGAGTTGGATATGCTGCAACTAGAAAAAAGCGGGCGGTCCGTCATGTTTTTCCGCTTATCGGATGGGACCTTTGGGCGCAACAAGTAGATGCTTCAAATGAACTAAAGACGCGAAGGTATCGCGTCTTTTTAGTTTATCTATCTTTGAATTAGTTAACCTAGCAATGAACGCGTTATATCGCTACGGCTTCTTTTCGCATATCCACATGAGGAATACCATCCTCTAGGTAGCTATCAGATATAACTTTGAATCCATGACTCGCATAAAACTGGATGAGATGCTCTTGAGCTCCTATATCAATCGTCTGTCCTGGCCACAATATTTCACACTGTGTTAATGCCTCTTCCAGCAACTTATGTCCCAGACCATCACCACGCGCAGTTTGTTTGGTGACGACTCGACCAATGCTCACATTGTCATACGTCGTGCCAGCGGGTAGCAATCGTGCGCAAGCAACAAGTTCATCACCGTGGTAACCTATTAGATGATAAACACCTTCCAGTGTGTCTTTGCCATCCAGTTCAGGATAAGGGCAGGTTTGTTCAACGACGAATACATCCACACGTAATTTCATCATTGTATACAATTGTGTGGTTGTCAGTTGAGCAAAGGGCAAAGTAATCCAAGTGAGCATGTTGTCATCCGTCATGAGAGTAGAGTGACTGACTTTACTTTGTTTTGTACTCATACTCATTAACAAAGGTTAATTATCACTGGTTTTCCCACCAAATCTGGTGATAATGTGCCCTCTTTTCATCTCACCTGAGGATATTCCCGTGAGCAAACAAACTTTTGATCAAGTCGGGCTAAACCCAGCGTTACTCGCCACACTTGATTCCCTGAACTACACCCACATGACGCCAATTCAAGCTTTGAGTTTGCCTGCAATCCTAAAACATCGTGATGTCATCGGGCAGGGTAAAACGGGCTCAGGTAAAACCGCTGCATTTGGTTTGGGTGTTTTATCGAACCTTAACGTCAAACGTTTTCGTGTCCAGTCATTAGTATTGTGTCCAACTCGTGAGCTTGCGGATCAAGTCGCGAAGGAAATTCGTACTTTAGGTCGTGGCATTCATAATATTAAAGTGCTTACTCTCTGCGGTGGGATGCCAATGGGGCCACAAATTGGTTCTCTGGAGCATGGCGCGCATATCTTAGTCGGCACACCTGGCCGTATTTTGGATCACCTTGAGAAAGGCCGAATTAACCTTAGCGAGCTGAATACTTTGGTGCTGGATGAAGCCGATCGCATGTTGGACATGGGTTTCCAAGACGCATTAGATGCGATTATTGATGCAGCGCCAAAGCAGCGTCAAACTCTACTTTTCAGTGCTACTTTCCCAGAGAAAATTGAGCAAATTGCGCAGCGTATCATGCAGACGCCTGAAGTGATTAAGGTGGAATCGACGCACGATACCTCAAGCATTGCTCAGCATTTCTATAAAGTTGAAGGCTCGGAAGCGCGTGATGAAGCGTTGGCGAACTTGCTACTGACTCACCAACCAGAGTCCGCTGTGGTTTTTTGCAATACCAAAAAAGAAGTGCAAAGTGTCGCAGATGAGTTGCATCGCAAAGGGTTCAGCGTTATCGATATCCATGGGGATTTAGAACAGCGTGAACGCGATCAAGCATTGGTGCAGTTTGCTAACAAGAGTGTTTCTATCCTTGTCGCAACAGACGTCGCGGCGCGTGGTTTGGACGTAGATAACCTTGATGCAGTCTTTAACTTTGAGCTATCGCGCGATCCTGAGGTTCATGTACACCGTATCGGTCGTACAGGCCGTGCGGGTAGTAAAGGTTTGGCGTTCAGCTTCTTTGGAGAGAAAGACGGTTTGCGTGTAGCTCGTATTGAAGAATACCTGGATATGGACGTGGTACCAGCAACATTGCCTGCCAAATCAAATCAGCAGCCATACCAAGCGAAGATGGTGACGATTAACATTGATGGCGGTAAGAAACAGAAAGTACGACCGGGTGATATCTTAGGGTGTCTGACGGGGAAAAATGGTATCCCAGGCTCTCAAGTTGGCAAGATTCACCTGTTCCCGATGCGCGCCTACGTTGCGGTCGAGAAGTCAGCTGCCAAAAAGGCCCTACAAACCATTAGTAATGGCAAGATGAAAGGGCGTCAGTTCCGGGCGCGGCTTCTTAAATAGCATAGAAAGGCTCTTCGTTTGAAGAGCCTTTTCTTTTTCGAGTTTATTTGGATGTGTGATCTTTAGTTAAGCGAGCTTTAATTCGGCTCAAACTGATAGGCGTGATCCCAAGATAAGCAGCTATTTGGCTATCGGTAATACGTAGCTTTAAGTCTGGGTAATGGGCGCAAAATAGTTGATATCGTTCCTCTGGGGAGTAGAGCAGCATAAAGCGTTCTTTGTTCTCTTTATTAACCAGTTGGTTTTCGAGTAGCTTTAAGTAAATGGCGTGTTTTTCTGCTCGCCATTGATGCAGCGTTTCAATTGGTAAGCAAAATAGCTGACAAGCGCTCAGCGTTTCCAATAAGTAAGGCGAAGGTTGGTTCTTAATTATGCTCTCAAAGCCGATAACCCAGTCTTTCTCCCAATAAAATTCTTTACTGAACTCTTTGCCCTGCTCAGTGAGATAGCTTGCATGGCATAACCCTTCAATAATGAAGTAAAGGTGCGAGCTAAACTCTCCTTGGTGGTTAAGAATGTGGCGCGTAGGCAGTTCGAGTAACTCACCATTTTCGATAAGTTGGTTTGCTTCTGTGTCTAAGAAGCCATGATTGACTAAGTCTGAAAAAAGATCGCTGTGCATGTGATAACTCAGAAACGGTTTTCTTTATTCTAACGGGTTTTATTGATAACAAAAAAGCGGCTCATGAGAGCCGCTTAGCGTTGTTGTCAAATCAGCCTTACTTATTCAGATCGATTTGGTAAATCGCGAAACCAATGTCGTCAGTCGCGACACGTTTCATTGGGTATTGACCTTTATCTTTAATGAATTGCGCCGCTTTATCGCTAGGAGATGTTTCGAAGCGAATATCTAGCTTTTTATCGGATTTAATCGGTGCGAAAGACCAGTTGTTGTCAGCGCTTGGTGTCACTTCACCTTTTTCTTCACTCACGCGAGAAATATAAGCGGCGACGACAGAGCGGTTTTCATCTGGTGCGTCAAACGCAATAAAGTCTGGGCCCGTACCAGGGAAGGTATTGCTATAAGCACGGTAGTTATTAGTTGCGATGATGAAGTCTTGTTTTGGATCAACTGGCTTACCATTGAATGTCAGATTCACAATACGCTGAGAATCTGGATTAATCACTTTGCAGCTCGCATCGTATTTGGGCGGTTGGGTGATATCGATCTGGTAGTTCACCCCATCAATGACATCGAAGTTGTACGTACGGAAATTATCCCAATCAATCAAAGATTGTGGTTCAGGATTGTTGATGTCGATGTGGTTGAATTGACCCGCGCTGCACTCTAGCCATTCGCGAACCTCTTTACCTTTCACTTTCATCGCGACCAAGGTGTTGGGATATAAATAAAGATCGGCAGCATTACGGAAGGTGAGCTGACCGGATTCGACTTCTGTAAAGTTATTCGGATCGTTCTTACGCCCCCCGACTTTAAATGGTGCTGCGGCACTCAATACTGGAATGTCAGCGAGATCTGGGTCGCCTTGAATAAAGCGTTCCACGTAATCTTTCTGAGCAAGGTTAACGATCTGAATGGTTGGGTCGTCCTGCACCAATGCCAAGAAGCTATACATGACATCATTTGCTTTGCCGATTGGTTGGTTTACAAATTCACGAGTGCCTTTGTGATCCTCTTCTAACGCTTTCACAATACCTTCATCGGCTTTAGCTAATGACTTCTTATTTACTTTATCGAAGATAGGGCGTGCTTCTGCTTGGCCTTCAACTACTTGCCATCTGCCGTCTTCCTCTTTCAGCATCAAGTCCATCACACCTACATGACTTCCCCAGCGACCAGGCATCACTGACGTCACACCATTGATGGTCCCTCTCTCGGTATCAACACCAGGTAGGTTTGCGAAGTCTTTCCCTGGGAAGACCGCGTGAGAGTGGCCAAAAGCAATGGCATCAATACCTTCAACTTCTGTGAGGTAGTAAACTGAGTTTTCAGCGCCTAGTTTGTATGGATCAGTAGAAATGCCCGAGTGTGGAATCGCCACAATCACGTCTGCGCCTTCTTTCTTCATTTGAGGAATCAGTTTCTTTGCAGTTTCCTTAATGTCTTTAGCAAAGACTTTGCCTTCTAAGTTCTTCTTATCCCACACCATAATTTGTGGTGGTACAAAGCCGATGTAACCCACTTTTATTTGATGCGCTTCGCCGTTTGTGTCTTTAAAGGTGTGGGTTTTGATCAGGTAAGGCTTGAAGTAATGCTCACCGGTTTGTTTATCAAATACGTTTGCGTTGATGTAAGGGAAGTTTGCACCCTTCAACGTCTTTTGTAGGAAATCTAAGCCATAGTTGAACTCATGATTGCCAATGTTGCCCACATCGTAGTCTAGTTGGTTCATCGCCTTGTAGACTGGGTGGACATCGCCAGCGTTAATCCCTTTCGCCGCCATATAATCGCCCATTGGGCTGCCCTGAATTAAATCGCCGTTATCTACTAATACCGTGTTTTCTGCCTCGGACTTAGCCTGTTTCACTATGGTCGCAGCGCGACTTAAACCAATTTGCTGTGATGGTTGGTCTTTGTAGTAATCGTAATCCATCACGTTGGTGTGAATGTCGGTGGTTTCGATGATACGAAGCTTGATGGTATCGGCCATCGCAGGGCCCGCAAGCGTTAGCATGCCACTTAACACTGCGAGGGAAATAGGGTGAACTGCCACTTTCATTTGGTGCTCCAATTCAATGGGAAGGGGGAATCGTACGCGTAATGTATCAAACGCTGGTGCAACTTAATGATAAAGATACAGAAAACTGTGAACATAAATCAGTTTACTGAACCTTATTCATATTAACCGCCGACTTTTTCACGCTTTTGAATGAGACCAAACAAAAACTTCTTAGCAGATTTTTGAATAAAAAATGAAATTTTAGAATTTCAGGTAATATAAACGCCCCGCCATAATGCTTGCATAACGATATCAATGGACGATGAGCAAGCACATGGCAACGAACGATTCAGTCACTTCTTTTCCTAAACCAAAGCCCCGGTTAGTTTCTGACAACCCAGTAGCTGGTGTTACTCGTTTTGCAAAGCAATCGCTACAGCCTGGTGAAGTCGCCTTAGTGGGAGCGGGGCCGGGTGATCCTGAACTTTTGACAGTGAAAGCACTGAACTGTTTGCAGCAAGCCGATGTGGTTTTGTACGACTACTTGGTGTCTGAAGAAATCATGGCATTGATCCCTAGCGATACGATTTTAGTGTGCGTTGGGAAGCGAGCTGGGCATCACAGTGTGCCGCAGGAGAAGACGAATCAGCTTTTGGTGGATTTTGCCAAACAGGGCTACAAAGTAGTGCGCATTAAAGGTGGTGATCCATTTGTATTCGGTCGTGGCGGTGAAGAGCTGGAAGTGCTTGCTGATGCAGGCGTCCGTTTTCAGGTCGTCCCTGGCATTACCGCGGCAGCTGGCGCAACGGCCTATGCTGGGATTCCACTGACTCATCGCGATTACGCGCAATCGGCCATCTTTGTGACCGGCCACTTGAAAGAAGAAAGCGATGAGATGGATTGGTCAACGTTGGCTCGTGGGAATCAGACTTTAGTGATCTACATGGGGCTGATGAAATCACACTATATTCAGAATCAACTCATTAAGCATGGTCGTTCAGCGTCGACTCCGATTGCCATTATTGAGCGTGGCACGCAGATTCAACAAAAAGTATTTACGGGAGAACTATCCCAACTCTCTGATTTATCTAAGGAAGCACAATCGCCATCTTTGATTGTTGTCGGAGAGGTAGTGCGACTGTCTCAAAAGTTAGACTGGTTTTTGTCTAGTACTGAATTCAACAAAAGTGCTATTGCCAACTCCATATAATTTCAGACCAAAGATTAGAGACGTAATGCGCCTTCAAGCTTAAAAAGGAAATACAAAACATGGACCAACAACGTTTAACTCACCTTAAACAACTCGAAGCGGAGAGTATCCATATTATCCGCGAAGTTGCGGCTGAGTTTGATAACCCAGTCATGATGTATTCGATTGGTAAAGACTCATCAGTGATGCTGCACCTAGCGCGTAAAGCGTTTTACCCGGGCAAAATTCCATTCCCACTTTTGCATGTCGATACCGACTGGAAATTTCGCGAGATGATTGAGTTTCGCGATCGCACCGCTGCCAAATACGGCTTTGAGCTTTTGGTACATAAGAACCCAGAAGGTCTAGCCATGGGCTGCAGTCCGTTTGTTCATGGTTCTTCTAAGCACACTGACATCATGAAGACTCAAGGCTTAAAACAAGCGCTGAACAAGTACGGTTTTGATGCGGCCTTTGGTGGTGCGCGCCGCGACGAAGAGAAATCACGCGCAAAAGAGCGCGTGTATTCATTCCGCGATAAGAACCATACATGGGACCCTAAAAACCAGCGTCCTGAGCTGTGGAAGACGTACAACGGCCAGGTTAATAAGGGTGAGAGCATTCGTGTATTCCCACTGTCTAACTGGACTGAGCTTGATATCTGGCAATACATCTATTTAGAAAACATCGAGATCGTGCCGCTTTACCTCGCGGACAAACGCCCAGTTGTTGAACGCGATGGCATGCTGATCATGGTTGATGATGATCGTATGGAGCTTCAACCGGGTGAAGTGATCGAAGAGAAGAGTGTGCGTTTCCGTACTCTTGGTTGTTATCCATTAACTGGGGCTATCGAGTCTGAAGCGAACACTTTGACCGGCATTATCGAAGAGATGCTGGTGGCAACGTCGAGTGAGCGCCAAGGTCGAGCGATCGACCACGATCAGTCAGGATCGATGGAGCTTAAGAAACGTCAAGGTTACTTCTAAAGGATCTAAGGAAAGATAATGAACAGTGCAGTTGAAGCTCAATTAGCCGAGCTTGGTATCGAAGGCTATTTAACACAACACCAGTACAAGTCGTTACTTAGATTCTTGACTTGTGGCTCGGTAGATGACGGTAAAAGTACACTCATCGGTCGCTTACTCCATGACTCAAAACAAATTTATGAAGATCAGCTAGCGGCAGTGCACTCAGACAGCCAACGTGTGGGCACCACGGGTGAAAAGCCTGACCTTGCGTTGTTGGTCGATGGCTTACAAGCTGAGCGCGAGCAGGGGATCACAATTGATGTGGCTTACCGCTATTTTTCGACGCAGAAACGTAAGTTCATCATCGCCGATACTCCTGGGCACGAGCAGTACACGCGCAATATGGCAACAGGCGCATCGACGTGTGACTTAGCGGTGATCTTAGTTGATGCACGTAAAGGCATTCTTGATCAAACTCGTCGTCACTCTTTTATTTCCAACCTACTGGGTTTGAAACACTTTGTTGTGGCGATCAACAAGATGGATTTAGTGGATTACTCGCAAGAGCGCTTTGAAGAAATCCGCGATGAGTATCTTAAGTTTTCTGAGAATCTAACCGGGGATATTGATATTCAAATCATCCCGATTTCGGCGCTTGAAGGTGACAATGTGGTGGATAAAGGGCAAAACCTAAGCTGGTTTAAAGGCCCGTCATTGCTTGAACTTCTTGAAACGGTCGATGTGGATCAAGAAAAAGGTGCGGGTGAGTTCCGCTTCCCTGTGCAATACGTTAACCGTCCTAACCTCGATTTCCGTGGTTTTGCGGGGACGATTTCTTCAGGTTCGATCAAAGTCGGTGATGCCATCAAAGCATTGCCATCGGGGAAAACGTCAACCGTGGCACGCATTGTTACGTTTGATGGTGATATTGAGGAAGCTCGTGCTGGGGTGGCGGTCACTCTGACGCTAAGCGATGAGATCGATATTAGCCGTGGCGATTTGATTGTCCTAGACAATGCTCAAGTGGAAACCACAAACCACTTGCTTGCCGATGTGGTATGGATGACAGAGCAACCTCTGCAACCGGGCCGTGACTACGACATCAAAATCGCGGGTAAGAAAACTGTGGGCCATGTTGAAGCGATTCGTTACCAATATGATATCAACAACCTATCGACTCATAGTGCGGCAGAGCTGCCATTGAATGGTATTGGCTTGTGTGAATGGTCTCTCAATGAGTCAGTTGCGCTGGACAATTACCAAGATTGTGCTGATACCGGCGGCTTCATCATTATCGATCGTCTGACGAATGTGACGGTTGGTGCAGGCATGGTCAAAGAAAGCCTCGCGGTGGTTGAGCGCGATTTGACGGACATCTCTGCGTTTGAAGTTGAGCTGAATGCACTTGTGCGTAAACACTTCCCACACTGGGAAGCAAAAGACGTTAGCCAATTGCTGAAAAAGTAATTGGCGCGCCCGAGCACGATAAGCTCTGATTCTGTCTGTTGTTGTGCTTGGGGCGTCGTTGCCTAACTGAGTTGCGAAATGCAGTTAGGTTATTCTCCTAATACCAGAATGCTTCGGTGAAGCCCAAGAAAACCGAGCATTCTGATGTTCTTTTCGCTTGCGCTGATTTTGGTCTGTTTACTCGTTTGTCTGGTGTCTCACGGATAAATGAGCCGTTGTTGTGCCCTTTGGGCGATTTGGTAAGGAAAGGCTATGTGGGAACAAGGGTTTGTATTAGCGATTTTGCTTGGCATTATCACTTGTTTGCTTGTCACGAAAATTAAGCCTAGTTATGTCTTTGCGGGTGCCGCTTTTATTGCATTTATGGCGGGAATGATGGATTCAGCCACGATCGCATCCAACTTTACCAACTCTTCGTTATTGACTCTGGTTCTGTTGATTCTTGCATCGTGTGCTTTAGAAAAAACGTTACTGATCAGTTGGGTGAGCCGTAGTATTTCTGAAGGCCAGTTAGGCAGTGTGATCGCTAAGCTCGGTGTATCAACGGCCTTGCTCTCTTCATTCACGAATAATACCGCCGTGGTTGTCTCATTGATTGGGGCGATTAAGCGTAATCAGCAGCATGCGCCTTCGAAATTACTCATCCCGCTGTCTTACGCGGCTATTTTTGGTGGCACATTAACTTTGATAGGTACGTCGACTAACTTAATCATCAACAGCTTTGTTGAAGATGCCGGTTTGCCGAGCCTGAGCTTTTTTACACCCACGATGATTGGCTTGGCGGTGTTGGTGGGAGGAATGCTGATTCTTATCCCGCTCAGTTACTTACTGCCTAACTATGATGATCAAAGCCAAGAAGATTTACCGTACTTTCTTGAGTCTCGCGTAGAGCCTGGTTCACCGTTAGTTGGGCGCACGGTCAGCGAGAATAATTTACGTGCGCTGCGCAAACTGTTTCTTGCGGAGGTTGTACGAGATGGCGTGACGGTTTCCTCTGTAGGACCGGATTTCGTACTCAATGCGAAAGACCGTTTGTTGTTTTGTGGTGATGTTGAGAGCGTCGCGACTCTGCAAGAAATTCCGGGCCTCAAGCTTTTTGGTCAGCAGCACTTGAATGGGCAAAATTTTATTGAAGTTGTGGTGAGCTCATCCGCGACGTTTTGCTATAAAACACTTAAAGAGAGCCGATTCCGTGACCGCTTTGATGCCGTTGTTGTCGCTATTCGTCGTGGCCATGAGCGCTTAGAGGGCGGTTTGGGTAGCATTACCTTAGCGCCAGGTGACACGTTAGTTCTGGTTCCGGGGAAGCGTTTTGAGTCTGAACGCCGAGCTCATCGTAAAGAGTTTGTTTTAGTGCATGATTTGGACTCTAGCGCTCGGCTTGATACGAATAAATCCTCCATCGTGCTACTGGGTTTTGCTGCCGTAATTGGGTGTGCGCTATTAGAACTAGTACCGATTATTAAAGGCCTTGCCGCGTATCTTATTGCACTTATCGCGTTTGGTATTGTACAGATATCAGAACTGCGCCGCCGTTTTCCGATCGATATCGTCGTGATTGTCGGCTCTGCTTTGTCCATCGCTCAATTGATGATCTCTTCCGGCTTGTCAGAGAGAATGGGAGCGATGTTTATTGAAGCGTTCAATGGCTGGGGCGTGTTTGGAGCCTTGGTCGCAACTTACATTATGACATTAGTTCTTACTGAACTGGTGACGAATAATGCCGCGGCTGCGCTTTCTTTTCCTATTGGCTATAGCATGGCGGTCGGTTATGGCGTTGATCCGATGCCATTCATTATGGCGGTCTTGTTTGGCGCCAGTGCGAGCTTTATTTCTCCCTACGGTTATCAAACCAACTTACTGGTGTACAGCGTAGGAAATTATAAATTGACCGACTATGTGAGAATTGGTGTGCCGATTTCGATTGTGTACTCTGTATTAGTACTTACTTTGATTCCGGTCTTCTTCCCGTTTTAATTCCGATATTTACAAGGATACGTTATGACTGCCGAAACGACGGTAAAAGATGAAAATATTGTTTGGCACCAGCATTCGGTCGATAAACAGTTTCGTGCTGAATTAAAGAAGCAAAAACCTGCCGTATTGTGGTTTACTGGCTTATCTGGAGCGGGTAAATCAACCGTAGCGGGGGCGTTGGAAAATCGCCTTGCAGCATTGGGTTACCACACCTATTTATTGGATGGTGACAATGTGCGACATGGCTTGTGTAGCGATTTGGGCTTTTCTGAACAGGATCGTCGCGAGAACATTCGTCGTATTGGTGAACTGGCTAAACTGATGGCGGATGCAGGCTTAATTGTGTTATCGGCGTTCATTTCACCGCATCGCGCAGAGCGACAGCTAGTGCGCGACTTATTGCCAGAAGGTGAGTTTATCGAAGTGTTCGTCAATGCATCTCTAGAAGTCTGCGAAGGTCGCGATCCTAAAGGTTTGTACCGCAAAGCACGTGCGGGAGAAATTCCTAACTTCACTGGTATTGATTCTGAATATCAAGCACCGAAGAATCCGGAAGTCGATTTACCAGCGGGCGAAAAAAGCGTCGATGAGCTGGTGGACTTGTGCTTGGAAGCGCTTAAGTCGCGTGCAGTGATCCGATAAATAAGCATTTGGATCATTGGTGACCTCAAGCTCATTGAGCGGCTTAAGAAGCATTTGGATCATGGGTGGTCAAATGCTTCTCAAACTGCCTACACGGTATGATGAACCGTACTTTTAGCGTCACTATGGACACTAAATCTATGATTTAAAAGCGCAAGCATTTGGTCGTAGTAGTCGGCATGTGGTTTGTTACCGAGCAAGGTACAGAGTTCATTGCCTGTTGGCGTGAAGCGGTAATATAAAAGGCGGACGCCTTTGCTGTTCACGTTCAGCGACAAGTTTTTACCTTGGTAGGTGAGGATCAATGGCGTCTCGATACCAATTTCGCCAGATTCAAGCTCGGTACTATGCAGTAACCCTAGTTCAATCAACAGCAACAAACTTGAATAGGGCAACTGAAAACTTCCCATGTTTAAGCTGTTGGCGATGTCTCGTTTGCCGAAGCTAAATATTCCTCCTTGCGCTTTATAACCAATCAACAGCTTGCGACTGTGATCCCCTCCAAAACTGCACGCCAGAGAGGCGGCTCTTTGCAGAGTTTGCGCTTCTTTTGGTGACATATCTTTGAGGACTTTGAGCGCTTTCATAGACGTCGAGCCTGGGTTTGTCACTTCACGCTTCATCACTTGAGCCCATAACTTTTGCATCGCGCTGTTATGGATGTCTTGAGCCATTTCAAAAAAACGATACAACCAGTCTTGGTCAGGCTCTCCGGCAGTTTCATCTCGGCATGAACTGTGTGCTAGCTTTAAAATCTGCTCTAGGTTTTTTTGTCGCTGTTCTTGGCGTCTCTGTTCACGCAGTTGGGCTCTTTCAAGCGCGGATTTGGCTGGTGGATCGGTTTGTAGTAAGGCATCAAGACCGTGTATTTGGGCAATGGTTTTTACCTTGCTGGCACTGTCTTTGATGTAGCCCTGCTTCTTTTCTTGTTGCGTATTTTTTTGTGCGTTTGACTGATGTTCGATGACAACAGGTTGCTTTGTCGGTTCTGCCATTAATTTTCCTACCAAGAACTGCGCTGTTCGCTTGTTTAAATTTACACCTTATCTAACCAGGCGACCAGATAGGAGTTCTCAGTTTTTGAACGAATAGGGCTACCCAAAATGATAATGAGTTGTTAAAATTGTTATCGTTATTTTGGAGGGACAATGAAGTTCTCAGAAGCAGGTAAACTCAAAAAGCACCTGTCGATAGCGTTTCTTTTGGTTATTTATGTTGGCGTATTAGCGTATTTGTCTCGTTATATCGTGTAACACAGAACTAAAAAAGGCGCCGATGTGACGCCTTAGGTGTACCGATGCATGTCAACGACTTAAACTACATATCGTCGTAGGCTTCTATTTTCGATCCCTCAATAACGTAAGCCGTTTCAGCCAGCTCGTGGCTTATCGTCTCGGTTTTCAACTCTCCAACCACATATATGACATCCCACAGTTCTTGAACGGGTGCGCCTTTGGGAAACTTCACGTAAATGATTTGGTTTGGTGGCGGTGGTGGTACGTGGATACAAGCTCCAAAGTATGGCACCAACAAAAACTCGGTGACGGTATTCGCGTCACCTTCAAGCGGGATGACAAAGCCCGGGATTTTAACTTGGCTTCCATTTAGCTCTGGTCGAACGTTACCAATTTTAGACTGTTGCGCTGCGCCGCCACTGTGATCAGAAGCTGGCATGCCCACGCTGTCGAACAGTTTGCGTTCTTTCTCAGGTACTAGATCAATCCAGTCGAGCGTTAATGGCTCCTCGCTTGCGAGTACTGGTGCTATAAATGAGACGATCAGCAAGCAACTTGCGAGTATTTTTCTCCACATTTTATTAAATCCTTATTGTCATTCCGTCACTTAGTGACTGTCGGTAGGCGCGAAAAGCCGGGATGACACCAATTACAATTCCAGCGCATTGTACGAAACCTAATAGCATCCATTCATAGGGCGATAAGAGGCTTAAAGTCAGATGTATTCCATAATGCTGTTGAATGATGGGTTGCACGATGGCGAGAATGGCATACAGCCCTGCCAGTCCGGTCACAATTCCGACAGCAGTAAGTAGACTGGCTTCGCTGATCAACAATGAGAAAACATGACGAGGTCTTGCTCCCATAGCGCGCAAAATCGCCATTTCACGGCGGCGCTCCTGCAAGCTGGTTAATAAGCTGCTTAGCATGCCGAGTAATCCTGCAATCACCACAAAACCAGACACTGCCATTAAGGCTTGCTCGGCAACAGACATCATCCCCCACAGTTCATGCAACGCAATCCCGGGCATAATCGCGCTAAGCGGTTCTTTGGGATAAGTGTTGATTTGCCTTTGTAGGGCGAAAGTCTGAATACGAGATTTCAAACCGACCAGCATCGCGGTAATTTGCTTGGGCTGAAAGTCTCTGTTTTTGAGATCTTGTGCTTTGGGTGTTGGGCCTAAACGTGCACCGCTTTCCCATCCGACGTGAATCGCTTCGATAGCTTCTAGCGAGACATGAACGGTTTTGTCGACTGGCGTGCCAGTGGGCGCAAGAATACCGACAACTTTGAATGGTAGGTTGTCATGTCGGCTAAAGCCTACATCACTAATGCCGTGGGCAATGATGATTTCACTACCGACGTGATACCCCAGCTGTTTTGCGACATCAGAACCGAGCACGGTTTCAAATAAACCATTGAATTCTAGGCCTTCTGAAAAGGTTAGTGATTGCTTACTTCCGAATTTATAGTGTTCAAAATAGCTGTGGTTGGTTCCCATGACTCGGAACCCTTTGTGCGAGTCGCCAAGTGAGATTGGAATCGCCCAATCTACTGCTCGATGATTGGCAAACTCTTGGTAGCTCTTCCAGTCAATGTTGTTGGTGGCATTGCCAATGCGAAATACAGAGTAGAGCAGCAAGTTCACTTGTCCAGAACGGCCACCAATGATGAGGTCGGTGCCTGAAATTGTATTGGCGAAGCTATCTTTTGCCTGAGTACGAATGCGTTCTACTCCTAAAAGGAGTATGACAGAAATCGCGACTGTCATGATGGTTAATATTGCCGTCGCCTTACGATTGATTAAGCTCTTCCACGCGAGCTTTGCAACAGCGCTCATGATGCGGCTCCTAGGTTAGATGCTTGGTTAATATCTGGTAGGTTAAGTGTGCGGTCAAATAAGGGCTCAAGCGTTGGATCGTGACTGACGAAGATCAGCGTAGCGTTGGCTTGATTCGTTTGCTCCATCAGGAGTTCAATAAACGCTTTACGGTTATCATGGTCTAAAGCGGAGGTTGGCTCGTCAGCAATCACTAACCCCGGATACCCAATGAGTGCTCGTGCAGCCGCAACACGTTGTTGTTGGCCAATGCTCAGTTCCGATACCGGACGCGCATGAAGCTCGCTGGGTAGGTGGAGTCTTTCAAGCAGAGCTTGAGCTTGCTCTTCTAACGTTTGAGATGGCACTCTTGAATGAGCGCGGCCACGTCGTGTTTGACTGAATTGGCAAGGCAGTAGTACGTTTTCAAGTACGTTTAAATAAGGCAATAAATTGAACTGCTGAAAGATATAGCCAATGTGATCGGCGCGAAATTTGTCTCTTTGACTTGCACTTAAACTAACAAGGTCAGTATTCAGTACGGATAGAGCGCCTGATGTTAACGTGTTGATGCCAGTTAGTAGAGCAAGCATCGTAGATTTACCGCAGCCACTGGGACCTTTGATAAATACGTGCTCACCTTGGGCAATATGTAACTGTGGAATATGAATGGTTGCGTGTGTTGAACCGGGCCAGACAAACTGGGCATTATTTAGCTCAACAACGTTTGACATGATTTCAGTCATACTAAATCACCAAAGCATTGGCGTGTAAGTGTGTACTTACACGCCACTCGTGTTATTTGATTACGATTTGGGAGTTATCTTTGCTCAGTTTGATGGCTGATTGCATGGTGTCAGTGAATATATTGACGTTGATTGACTCAGTCGTTGGAAATTGATTAAACCAGTCGGTTTGAATGTGACTGAGTTGGTTAACTTGGTCACAGCTGAAGCGATATTGCACCGAAAACTCACCATGTCCGCCATTTTCATGCTCCTCATGGTGAGCATCGTGACCGTCATGGTGCTCATGTTCATCATGATGTTCATTGTGGTGATCATGGTGTTCGTGCCCTTCATGATCGTGATTTGCATGGTCATCATGGTCGTGCTCGCTATGATCATGGTCTTCATGAGGGTTGCTGAGGTTATGGTTTACGTAAGCTTCTTCAATATCACAATTGGCTTGCGCGTTAATAGCAAACAGTGTGTTGCTGTCTTCTAGGGTGGCAATGGCTTGTTTAAGTGCTTGCTCTTGTTGTTCATTTTCTGGAGCATGCTCGAAACCGACCACATCGGCACCGGGAGCAGTAATCTCCACTAACAGATCCTTTCCATCTTGGGCGATATTAAATTCGACGTGACCATGCACATGAGCACCGTGCTGGCGGTATTCGTCCGCATTTGCTGCTGTCGATAAAGAGAGACCAATGACAAGCGCTAAAACATGTTTCGATGACATTTTGTGTTTCCTAATTTTGCTGGCACTAACCCGAGCAATACCGGATCAGATTTGTATTTACTAAGGTGCGATTCGCTGACACGTGAGGTGCAGGAATACGCACAAATTATGTTGAGTGTGGAATAGTTTGGAAATTAAGCAAAATAAGGCGGGGCACGAGCTGCACCACGAATGTCTTCACTATTAACAAGGCGCTGAAAGACATCATGGTATTGGATGCGCGTAAATGTTGGCGTCGATAGGGTCGGTTGAGCTTTGGCTATGCCGTGCTGAACCCCAGAAAATAGCTGGCAATGATGGTGTGTGTGGTGTTCGGGAGTCAGATCAACTTGATGAAGGATTACCGCAAAGTTCCAAGCGATCAGCAACGCGACACTGAAAAATAAAACAGTGCGATGCCAATGCTTCCGTATCTTTTGCTGGTGGTGGTACATCTGAGCTCCTCTTACCGACTGTTATAATATAACACCCATAATGAGTAAAAGTTCACTCTTTTGTTGGCTAGTGGGAAAATTTACGTCAACACATGCGATGTCGCCGAATCTGAGACAGTCTCCTTGGTGGAATCACTGAGCGTTAAACTAGGCTCAAGCTTTAAGTTTGGTCGCATGGCTCCTTATACTGCGTACTACGGATATTAAGGAGCCAAGCAACGAGACTAGATGTTCTGTTTAATTAGCTCGATCACCTTTGCAATTTCATCTTGCTCAAGTGCGCCTTCTTTTACAAACAGCACTTTGCCTGTTTTGTCTTGAACAATAATGGCAGAGCTTTCTTCTTTAAGATCCCAAGTGTTGGCGACTACGCCATTTTCATCCAGAACCATAGATGACCAAGGAAACTCTTTTTTGCTGTCTTGGGCTGAAGATTTCACGAACGAACCTGTCCCCCAGATTGCATCATCTTGGTTAATGATCGTAGTTGTTTGGTAGCTTTCTTGCGGGAATTGCGCGGCGGTTATTGCTGACATCAAAGGAGCGTTCATTTCTTTTGAACTGCTACGACCTGCGATTGCTTGAATAACACGAACCTTACCCTGCATATGCTGGGTTGCCCATGGTTGGTATGCCACGCCCTCACCTTGCAAAACAATCTCGCCATAAGCCGCGACCTTGGCAGAAGGAACGGTCTCACCGACAGATAGGTTGTGTGCAAACGCAAAGCTTGGCGTTATAGCCAATAGTAGAGGTAGGAGAGTCTTAGTTTTCATATTGTTATATTCCGTACGAGTTGGAAGTTTTCCAGTATATATCCAGATCTAGGAAATTTGTAGAACTGTTGATAACATTTATTTAACGTATGGGGTGGTGTAATATTGCGTTATATTTAGGATTTGCTAAAATGAACCTCGTCGCAGATTGCGCATCAAGATTGCAGAGGATAAATAAGCAATCCGTGTTTTCTCAAAGGAATTGAGGTGAGTTATGCTACGTGAGTTTGCTGTATACCGACCATTACAAGTGGCACGTTTCGTTAAAACGTTGTTCAAAGGTCAATTCTTTATTGCTGGGGTTGGATGTTTTCAGTTCGACAATGGCAAAGTTTTGCTCCCTGACGTCAACGATCAGAAAAGACTCACCATCTTTAAAGAAGTCAACCAAGTGATTGCTTCGTTGTCTATTTAAGAGCCCGTTGGCTTGAATTTAGTTTTCGATTTCAAAAAAGAGCGACCTACTCGGTCGCTCTTTTTGGTTTGAGTTAGTCGTAGGAACTAACTTTGTAAGCTGGGTGGAAAGCAAACACCTGTGCCACCGATACCGCAGTAACCGTCAGGGTTTTTAGCCAGGTATTGCTGGTGGTAAGTTTCGGCAAAATAATACGGGCCCGCTGGCTGTATCTCAGTGGTGATATTCGCGCGTAGTTCCTCTTGCAGTGCTTGTTGATACAAGAGCTTCGATTTTTCTGCGCTCTCTTGCTGCTTCGCGGAATAAGTGTAAATAGCCGAACGGTATTGTGTGCCCAAATCGTTACCTTGACGCATCCCCTGGGTTGGGTCATGTTTCTCCCAAAAAACGGCCAGTAGTTTTTCTAAGGAAATCACGCGTTCATCGAAGACGACTCGTACTACCTCTGTATGGCCTGTTTTACCCGTACACACCTCTTCATAAGTAGGATTGGGTGTATATCCACCGGCGTAGCCAACCGAAGTGGAGATAACCCCATCCAGTTGCCAAAATACGCGCTCAGCACCCCAAAAGCAGCCCATTCCCAGCAGAATTTGTTGTTGATGCGGCTCCAATGGTGCCTTTAAGTTAGATTTATTTACAAAATGATGATCTTCAACCTGCATCGGTTGATCTCTACCTGGCAAGGCATCTTCTATACTGATCAATGTTTGTTTGTTGAGCATGGTATTTGTCCTTCAATACGTGTCTTAAATTTGCGAACTTTTTCATTTCGTCTGTATCTGATGCTGTGATGACATAGACCGCGTTAAACCTATTAATATTACAGACTTAGACTTTAATTGGCGTTATCATTATTTACGTTTACTTAACCTCATTCAGCCAAAAAAGCATGATAAAAAAAGCTATCCTCACCATTGTTGGCCTGTTTGCCTTTTCTCATGGTGCCTATGCCGATGTTTCTTTGACTTTAAAAGGCATCGATGGCGCTTTAGAAGAGAATGTCAGTGCGTACCTGTCGTCCATTCCAGCGAAGGACTACTCCACTTCTCTGCGCTTTCAAGCGAGATTAGATCAAAGTATCACTGAAGCTCTTAATGCGCTTGGGTATTATCATGCAAAAATTTCATACTCTATTCCGGAAGGGGATGATGAGTTGATCGTCAGCATCAAGCCGGGTTTACCTGTGAAAGTGAAAGTCATGGATGTGGTGATCACAGGTGAAGCAAAAGACGATGAAGAGTTCGCCAAACTTATTGAACGTTCACCGCTTAAAGTCGGCAAAGTATTGAATCAAGGCGAATACGATAGCCTGAAATCGGGTATTCGTAACTTGGCGTTGCAGCGTGGTTATTTTAATGGTGATTACAAGCTCAGCAAACTTGAAGTGATTCCTGACTTCAATGAAGCGAATGTGCGTTTGCATTATGACAGTGGTATTCGTTATCACTTTGGTCCGATTAACATTACCGGCAGTCAGATTTGGGAAAACCGTGTTGAATCAATGCGACCTTTTGAAATTGGTGAACCTTACTTGGTTTCGCAAGTGGGGGAGTACAACCAAAATCTGTCTAATACCGATTGGTTTTCATCGGTTTTTGTGGAGCCTGATTTAAGTAAATTGGATGAGGGACGCGAATTGCCAATTAAGGTCTCGCTCGCGCCAGCGTCAAAAAACCAAATAGAAACCGGTCTTGGTTACTCGACCGATACTGGTGTGCGTGGCACGTTAAAATGGAAAAAACCATGGGTTAGTTCACGTGGCCACAGCTTTAATACGGCGTTATCACTATCAAAGCCAGAACAGACGATCACGGCAGGCTACAAAATCCCGCTTGATGATGTATTGCGTGAATACTACCAACTGCAATTTGGTTTAAAGCACCTTGATAACCGAGATACGGAGAGTTTGGAATCCAACCTAGCAGTTGAGCGACATTGGCTAACCGATGGCGGCTGGCATAAAACCATTTATGTTCGTCACTTGTACGAAAACTTCTCTCAAGGTCTGCAAGATGATGGGGTGCAATTTGTGTTACCCGGAGCCACTTTTTCACGAACTCGTGTCCGTGGTGGCAACATGCCAATGTGGGGGGATAAGCAAAGTGTAACGATCGAATATGGTGATCCTGCTTTGCTGTCAGAAACGCGAGTATTGCGCCTATTAGGGCGATCATCTTGGATCCGCGGGATCGGTGATAATCATCGTGGTTTGTTCCGTTTAGAAGGTGGTGCGAACATCACTGAGGAATTTGAAAAGCTTTCGCCTTCTCTGCGTTTCTTCGCTGGTGGTGATAACAACATTCGTGGTTATGGATACGAGTCTATTTCACCTGTGGATGAAAGTGGCGCCTTGACGGGTGGTAAATACATCGTCAGCAGCACATTAGAGTATCAATATCGCGTGTATGGAAACTGGTGGGCAGCCACCTTCTACGATATTGGTGATGCATTTAACGAAACACCTGAATGGAAATCGGGTGCTGGTGTGGGTATCCGTTGGGCGTCTCCGGTTGGACCGGTTAGCTTTGATTTTGCGTGGGGACTGGATGAAAAACCAGAAAGAGAGTTCCGCATCCACTTCTCATTGGGGCCTGAGTTATGATCAAAATGATGTTTAGGTGGACCAAATGGCTGTCGCTAAGTTTGATTGGTCTATTGCTGTTGCTCATCATTTTTGTTGCGACAGTGCTATTTACTCACCCTGGTCTTAAGCTCGCGTTGTGGGGAGCAGAAAAGGCTTTACCGCAACTACAGATAGAGCAAGTTCAGGGTTCATTATTTCCTCGTTTTGAGCTACAGAACGTCAGTTTTGTCGACGAATCTTTGAACATCGACGCAAAAGTCGATCGTTTAGCGTTAGCGGTTAACTTCCGTTGTTTCTTTGATCCTAAAGTCTGTGTCGATGAGCTAACCCTGCAAGGTGTTAACTTTCAGATGCCAGAGCTCCCTCCGGCAGGCGAAGAGCCAGAGGAGACACCACCATTACGTACAGTCAGTACACCAGTCCCTATTTTTGTTAATAAGGTCAGTTTTGATGACATTAACTTAAACATTTTAGGCAACCAAATAGACTGGCAAGATTTCTCTACCGGGCTTTCTATGCAAGGCGATCGTTTAGTGATTGCGCCGACGGCATTAAAAGACATCAATGTTGCATTGGCTCCATGTGAAGCTGAACCTGAAGCGGCCACAGACGAGCCGAAAGACGCTGACGCTCCGCCGCAAGATATTGTGTTACCCGAGGTGTGGATTCCACTCACTGTGGAAGCACGACGCCTCGATATTCATAACTTCAAGCTTGCAGGTGAGAAGCCGGTGATCGTTCACCACCTTGGTGTTGTAGCGAAAGCGGGGGGCGACCGTGTTGATGTGAAAACATTAGAGCTCGATATGCCTGAAGTGGAAGGTAAGTTAAGCACGCAAGTAACGCTTTCTGCTGACTATCCTCTCAAAGCACAGCTCGATGCGCTGGTGAAGCAAGCGGATGCGAAGGGACAAAAGCTGTCGCTGTCAGCTGCTGGCACGGTGGGAGACCTTTCTCTCACTGCGACCTTATCTGAACTAGTCGAAGCGGAGATCAAAGGTGAACTTCAGCCTCTGAAAGTGCAGTTACCCTTTGATGTTGCAATCAAAAATGTGCAAGCGCAATGGCCGTTAATCGGTCAAAGTGATTATCAAGTATCGGTACCAAGTTTATCTGCAAAAGGTTCCCTGGACGGATACACCGTGGCACTAGAAACACAAGCTTCGGGTAAAGATATTCCTGCTGTAGATGTTGCACTAAACGGCAAAGGCACATTAGAGCAAATCGATCTTGAAAGCCTGGTAGTCAAAACATTGGGCGGTGAGCTATCCGGTCAGGTGATGGCGAATTGGGCTGCGCCAATCAACTGGCAAGCTGACCTTAATTTGCAACATATTCAACCAGAGCTTCAATGGGAAGAAGCGGAAGGCGATATCAGTGGCAGCCTCTCGACTTCAGGTTCTTTAACTGAACAAGGCGGTTGGCAAGTCAGTTTACCTAAGTTAGATATCGATGGCATTTTGCGCGGTTATCCGCTGAATGTGGAAGGCCAACTGGAAGCGTCTGATAAGAATGGCAAAGGTGAAGATATTCAGCTTACCACGCAAGGTTTAGCGCTTTCTCATGGCCCTAACCAATTGAGTGCCAAGGGTAAGATTGATAAGCAGATATTAATGGATGTTGAGGTTAACTTCCCCGATTTTGCGAAAAGTGTTCCGGAGCTTGCGGGTAAGATGCAGGGCAATGTTGCGCTGCGTGGTAGCTTGAAAGAGCCTGACATCAAATTAGAACTAGCGCTAAATCAAGTGAACTGGCAGCAGCAAGCGAACGTTGAAAACATAACTTTGAAGGGGGATGTGACGCCTCTGCCAGCACCGAAAGCGAACTTAAGCCTCATTGCTAACAACATTACCTACGACGACATTAAAGTTGATAGTGCAGACCTTGAAGTTTCTGGGGATGAAAAACTGCACCAACTGACGCTAGATGTGGTGTCTGACATTGTATCAACCAGCTTAGAAATTGAAGGCTCATTCATACAGAAGCCGCAAATGATCTGGGATGGTGCATTGCGTCGTCTTACTTTGAGCACGCCGCAGGGACCTTGGACGTTGCAGAAATCGACGGCGGTTAAAGTCAACATTGATAAACAAATCGCTGATGTTCAAGCACATTGTTGGCTGCAAGCCAATTCGAGTGTTTGTTTGACCGAAGATATTAGTGTTGGTCAAAGTGGCGAAGCCAAGTTAGCTGTGAACGACTTTGACTTTGAACAAATCAAGCAGTTCCTGCCGCCAGAGACGAAATTGCAAGGGTCGGTCAACGCGCAAGCGACAGCAAAATGGGCACCAGAGATGAAACCGGAAGTCACGGTGAACGTTGATATGCCTAAAGGTCAAGTAGAGCAAGCACTAGAGCAGCCGATAACACTTGGTTGGGAAAGCTTTAGCTTTAAAGCGGCGCTGGCAAAAGACAAGTTAGATGCTGAGTGGTTATTTGATGTGAGAGACAACGGTGACTTATCTGGTCAGGTTTCTTTGGTCGATGTAACGTCTGAGCAGCCTGAGATTGACGGTAAGGTCTCGCTATCGACATTCCATCTGGATTTCTTAGCGCCGTTGATAGGTGAGTACAGCCTATTCAAAGCGAACATGAATACTGATTTGGCGATATCTGGTGATGTTATGCACCCTAAAGTCAACGGTCAGTTCTTGATTGATCAAATGAAGCTACAAGGTGAAGTCACGCCGATAGACATTAACTCCGGTCAGGTCGCGATCAACTTTAAAGGTCACCAAGCGGATCTTGATGCGGGTATCATGACGCCAGATGGTGAGTTGGAAGTGACCGGTGAGGCCGATTGGCAGGATCTACAAAATTGGCATGCCAAAGCGCGCGTATTTGCGAAAGAGCTTCAGGTGGATCTTCCACCAATGGTAAAAATCAAAGTTGAGCCGGACATGACTATTGATGTCACACCGCAGCTTGCTAAGGTCGAAGGTAATATTAATCTGCCTTGGGGACGAGTTGTGGTTGAAGAGCTGCCACCAAGTGCGGTTGGTGTTTCAAGCGACACCGTGATTTTGGACCAGAATTTACAGCCTGTGAGTGATATCGAGCCAATGCCATTTGATGTTGAAACGGATATCAACATTAAGATCGGTGATGACTTCCAACTGGCCGCCTTTGGCTTGAAAGGTGGCCTGAAAGGTAACCTCAATGTGACACAGAAAGATAAAGGTCCGTTCATCGTTGGTGAGGTTAATATCGTCGACGGTTCTTACCGCTCTTTTGGTCAGGATTTGGTGATTGAAGAAGGTAAGATCTTAATGAATGGCCCGGCAGATCAGCCGTACGTTTCTATTAAGGCGATTCGAAATCCAGATAATACCCAAGATGACGTGATTGCTGGTGTGCGTGTAACAGGACCAGCATCGGATCCAAATGTGGAGATATTCTCTGAGCCAGCGATGCCTCAAGCGAATGCGCTCTCTTACCTACTTCGCGGTCAAGACATTGATGGCGAAGCGGGAGGCAATGCTATGACGACCACGTTGATCGGCCTAAGTTTGGCAAAGAGTGGACGCGTGGTTGGTGAAATCGGCGAAGCCTTTGGGGTTCAAGATTTACAATTGGATACAGCGGGGTCGGGCGATGATTCTCAAGTGACCGTCAGTGGTTACATTCTGCCGGGATTACAGGTGAAATACGGCGTCGGCATCTTTAACTCACTAGGCGAGTTCACAGTGCGTTATCGATTGATGCAAGATCTGTATTTAGAGGCGGTTTCTGGTGTAGATAGTGCGGTTGACCTACTCTATCAATTTGAGTTCGATTAGAGCTTGTTCACCTGCGTACATAAAGTTCATGACTAAGGAGTGGTTATGCAGCATTTAGTTTTTGTATATGGGACCTTGCGTGAAGGAGAGTGTAATCATCACTTTCTGAGCTCGGCCCAGTTTCTTGGTCAGCATGAAACGGATGCTCAGTTCGCACTGTATGACTTAGGTCCTTATCCCGCGTTGTCTGTCGGGCAGCGCTCGATACAAGGTGAAGTGTATCTGATTGATGATGAAACCTTATCCGAGCTAGATAAGTTGGAAGATGTGCCAGTAGAGTATCGTCGAGAGAGTATCTTCACGCCGTTTGGCCAAGCTTGGATCTACTTGTATCAAGATACTGAACAACTGACCGAAGAAATCGCTTCCGGAGATTGGTGTCAAAAGGTGTGAGCTATACTGACATTATCAATAGCGACGAGCTGGTCACTAAGGAGTCATGATGAAGGTATTCGTAATTGGATCAATGGCGTTGATTCTTGCCGCATGCGCGCAAACAACCCTGCCGACCTCGAGTAATGTTACCGACTGGCAAGCGTTTGGTAAGCAGTCTGCCTTAGATGGATTAAGAGTTTTATCTGAAGATCGCATCACTGCACTGGATGGTACTAATCATGCTACGCCTGAACTGATCATGGCCTATCAAACGGGTTATCAGCAAGGGAAGCAAGAGTATTGTGAACAAAGCGCGTATATGCTTGGTGTTATCGGGCGTCCGTATTTTGGTATTTGTGATGACCTAGACCCTTTCTTTCAGCATGACTATGACGCCGGCCGAATGTCTTCTGCAGGCGCGCCTATCTAGTTGACTTACACAAGATGAAAAGCAAAAGAGCTGCCCTAAAGCAGCTCTTTTTAATTTTGTATCAGCCGTGATGCTTATTTTTTCTGAGCGCGCTCGTAAGATTCTAGGATCTCAGCTTTAGCGGCAGCAACATCTGCCCAACCATCCACTTTCACCCATTTGCCCGCTTCAAGCTCTTTGTAACGCTCAAAGAATTGCGTGATCTGCGCTTTCAGTAGTTCTGGGATATCGTCCACATCTTGGATATGATCGTACTCTTTCGAGATTTTGGTGTGTGGAACCGCAAACACTTTTGCGTCTTCACCTGACTCATCCGTCATCTTCAAAACGCCAACAGGACGGCAGCGAATCACTGAACCTGGCATGAGTGGGTATGGTGTTGGTACCAGTACGTCGACTGGGTCGCCATCAAGAGACAGCGTATTGTTCACGTAGCCATAGTTACATGGGTAGAACATTGGTGCAGACATGAAACGGTCGACAAATACCGCACCAGAGTCTTTATCTACTTCGTACTTGATTGGATCTGCATTTGCAGGAATTTCGATCACAACATAGATGTCTTCAGGCAGCGACTTGCCTGCTGGCACATGGTTTAAGCTCATTAGAATATTCCTTTTCATTAACGATGAGTCACACAGAAGCGGCTTCATCTGATGATAAATTCGCGTTTCACTTTAGCGACAAAAACGCGGCAGGTAAACACCTGCCGCGTTGGACAAAGGTCTGAAATTATTCTTCGTCGCGGTGCAGTTCAAGGAACTCTTCAACTTTGCGAACCATGTTCTTAGAACCAACAAAGAAAGGCACACGTTGGTGCAATTCGGTTGGTTTGATATCCATGATGCGATTGACGCCGTCTGATGCAATACCGCCCGCTTGCTCAATTAAGAATGCCATTGGGTTACATTCATAAAGTAGACGCAGTTTGCCCTGAGGATGGCTTTGCGTACTAGGGTAAAGGTAGATACCACCTTTCAGTAAGTTGCGGTGGAAATCAGCAACCAATGAGCCAATGTAGCGAGAAGTGTATGGACGACCGTCTTCTGGCACATTCTCTTGGCAGTACTTGATGTACTTCTTCACCCCTTGAGGGAAGCGAATGTAGTTACCTTCGTTGATCGAATAAATCTTGCCTTCTTCTGGAATCATCATGTTTTCATGAGAAAGGCAGAAGCTGCCGATAGATGGGTCGTAAGTAAAGCCGTTTACGCCGTTACCCGTGGTGTAAACCAACATGGTTGATGAACCGTAAATCACGTAACCAGCGGCAACTTGCTTATGACCAGGCTGAAGGAAATCTTCTTCTGTCGCTGGTGTGCCAATAGGTGAAACACGGCGATAAATAGAGAAGATAGTACCGACAGAGACGTTCACATCGATGTTAGAAGAACCATCAAGTGGGTCCATCAGTACCACATATTTGGCGTTTTGGTTGAGCTCTTTGTTGAAAGCAACCGCTTCGTCTTCTTCCTCACTGGCAACGCCACACACTTGGTCACGAGCTTCAAGCGCGGCTTTGAACTTATCGTTCGCGTAAACATCGAGCTTTTGCTGGTCTTCACCTTGGACATTTTCCGTGCCTACAGCACCAGTGATATCACCGAGACCCGCTGCGTTGATTTCGCGGTTAACGATTTTCGCAGCTAAACGAATGGAGGCTAAAAGGGATGATAGATCACCGCTAGCGTGGGGGAAATCCGCTTGTTTTTCGACAATGAACTCGCCTAGGGTGCGCAGTCCTGACATGGTTAATCCTTACATTTTCATTTCATTGGGGGTAGTGCGCAAGTGAGCATCTCTTTATGGATGTTAAACGATTGCGCTGGATGTAAGTTTAAGTCGCAGATCTTTTTAATGGTAATGAAGTAACTGTTTGAGATCTCAATTTATTTGTAGACTTGTTTGAGGGATTCATCAGTAAGCAAGAGGTTGTACAGTCTGTGTTCAACCTTGTCATATTTGTGAAAGGGACTGCAAGAAGAAGGCTAAAGTCTCTCGCTTTTCTGGTTGTGATCGCGATAATGAAAGCATTAAAGAACGCATTACAAGGTTTAGTTTATGCACATTCATATCTTGGGTATCTGTGGCACATTTATGGGCGGCGCTGCGATTTTAGCGCGCCAATTAGGGCATAAAGTCACTGGTTCTGATGCCAACGTTTACCCACCGATGAGCACGTTGCTTGAGTCTCAAGGTATTGAAATTATTGAAGGCTTCGACCCGTCTCAACTCGACCCTCAACCAGACCTTGTGGTGATCGGTAATGCCATGAGCCGTGGTAACCCATGTGTTGAACATGTGCTCAATACCAACATGCGCTACACCTCTGGTCCGCAGTGGCTCAACGAGTTTTTGCTGCACGATCGCTGGGTATTGGCGGTATCGGGTACACACGGTAAAACGACCACGTCGAGCATGCTGGCTTGGATACTCGAAGACTGCGGTTATCAACCTGGTTTCCTAGTTGGTGGAGTACTTGGTAACTTTGGAGTCTCTGCTCGTTTGGGTGAAAGCATGTTTTTTGTCGTTGAAGCGGACGAATATGACAGTGCTTTTTTCGATAAGCGTTCTAAGTTTGTGCACTACCATCCTCGAACCTTAATCATGAACAACCTTGAGTTTGATCATGCTGACATCTTCGATGATCTAGAGGCGATCAAGCGCCAATTCCATCATTTAGTGCGAACGGTTCCCGGCAATGGCTTAATCTTAGCTCCGAAGCAAGACCAAGCTTTGGCGGATGTATTAGAGCGTGGTTGCTGGACAGAAAAGCAGTTTTCAGGTGTTGATGGCGACTGGCAGGCGCACAAATTAGTGGTCGATGGCTCAAAATTTGAAGTTGCTCTACAAGGCGAGAAGGTCGGTACCGTCGAATGGGATTTGGTGGGTGATCATAACGTTGATAATGCGTTAATGGCGATTGCCGCGGCGCGACACGTTGGCGTAACGCCGGAGCTTGCGTGTCAGGCTCTGGGCCGTTTCATTAACACCAAGCGCCGTCTTGAGTTAAAAGGTGAAGAGCAAGGTGTGACGGTTTACGATGATTTTGCGCATCACCCAACGGCAATTGAACTCACCGTCGGTGGTTTGCGTAACAAGGTAGGCGAAAAACGCATTCTTGCCGTGTTGGAACCTCGTTCTGCCACTATGAAGCGCGGCGTGCACAAAAACACACTCGCGGATTCGCTACACAGCGCAGATGAAGTGTTCTTATTCCAACCAGACAACATCGAATGGTCGGTGCAAGATATCGCGGAACAATGTCAGCAACCTGCTTTTGTTGACGCTGACATCGATAACTTTGTAGCGAAAATCGTTGAACGTGCGCAGCCAGGTGACCAAATCCTCGTGATGAGTAATGGTGGCTTTGGCGGTATTCACGGCAAGATCCTCGAGCAACTTAAACAAAAAGCCTGATTTTATGCAAAACAAACAGCAGCAAGCAGAAAAAGCCATCACTTTAGCGTTAACTGGAGCATCTGGTGCGCCTTATGGTCTGCGCCTTTTAGAATGTTTAGTCGCGGCGGATTATCATGTCTACGTTCTGATCTCTTCGGCGGCTCGTGTCGTGATGGCAACCGAACACAACCTTAAGCTGCCAAGTGGGCCAGAAGCCGCAAAGCAAGCGTTGGTGGAACACCTCAACTGTGACCCAAATAACATCACCGTTTGTGGTAAAGATGACTGGTTCTCACCGGTAGCGTCTGGCTCTGCGGCACCCAAGCAAATGGTGGTTTGCCCATGTTCAGCAGGAAGTGTTGCGGCGATCGCGCATGGTATGTCGGATAACTTGATTGAGCGCGCCGCTGACGTGGTGATGAAAGAGCGTGGGCAGTTGTTGCTCGTCGTTCGCGAAACACCATTTTCAACGCTGCATCTGGAGAACATGCACAAGCTATCGCAAATGGGCGTGACCATCATGCCAGCGGCTCCGGGTTTCTACCATCAGCCAAAGAGCATTGAAGACTTAGTGGATTTTATGGTGGCGAGAATTCTCGACCACTTAGGTATTGAGCAAGGTTTAGTGCCTCGTTGGGGTTATGACCAGCGTTCGTGAGCTGATTGTGTAACCACTCAAATACCTTTACAATCCATCCAACTCATCGGGGAGCAAACCCATTTAGCATTGAGTCAATCAATGCATTTGGGCGCTGAGACCTAAGTGCTTTACTAGGGACCCGTATTACCTGAACCAGATAATGCTGGCGTAGGAATTGAGTCTGGATATTGGAAGTCCTTAATAGCCGCCTCAACCCTGTGCCGCTCAACTTATTTCTCTGAAATACTCATGGAGAGCGAGCAGTGAAAACCACTTCAAGTCTGATTGCCTTAGCTGCAATTACTTCAACTTCAGCGTTTGCTGCTGAAAACCCATTAACTATTTATACCTACGATTCTTTTGCCGCAGATTGGGGACCAGGTCCTAAAATCGAGCAAGCTTTTGAAGCAAAATGTGGCTGTGACGTTAACTTCGTGGCGTTGGACGATGGTGTGTCGATCCTGAATCGTCTTCGTCTCGAAGGCGGTAATAGCAAAGCCGACATCGTGTTAGGTTTGGATAACAACCTGATGGCCGAAGCGAAGAAAACCGGCCTGCTTACCGAGCACAATGTGGATACGGCTAACACAGTGTTACCAAATGGTTGGAGTGACACGACGTTTGTACCGTACGATTACGGCTACTTCGCGTTTGTGTACAACACAGAGAAACTTGCTAATCCGCCGAAAAGCATGAAAGAGCTGGTGGATACGCGCGACGATTTGAAAGTGATTTATCAAGATCCGCGTACGTCAACGCCTGGCCAAGGCTTGATGCTGTGGATGAAATCCATCTATGGCGACGATGTGACGCAAGCGTGGCAGAAGCTAGCGAGCAAAACCGTAACGGTCACGAAAGGTTGGTCAGAAGCGTATTCCATGTTCCTTAACGGCGAGTCGGACTTAGTGCTTTCTTACACTACGTCACCTGCGTACCACTTAATTGCGGAAAACGATTCAAAGTTTGCGACGGCGAATTTTGCTGAAGGTCACTACATGCAAGTTGAAGTCGCCGCTAAAGTGAAAGGGGCAAAAAATTCAGAACTTGCTGATCAATTTATGAATTTCATTTTAAGTGATGAGTTCCAGTCAGCGATGCCAACGGGTAACTGGATGTACCCTGTTACAGACGTTGAGTTACCTAAAGGTTTTGAAACCTTGAGCGTTCCAAACAAGTCGTTGAGCTTTAGTGCTGATGAAGTGGCAAAAATGCGTAAGTCTTGGATTCGCGAATGGCAAAGCGCACTGACGTTTTAGCTGACGTTCCACCCCTCATCTGAATGAGATAGGTTTTACCTTTGAATTCTGTTCCAAAAATAGGTTTAGGGGTCGCGATGATCATCGCGGCCTTTGTTGTTTCTGCCCTAGGTGCTTTGATTGTTCAAGCCCCTTCACTTGATGTGTCTGTGGTATGGGACGACCCGTATTATCAACATGTCACCAAGTTCAGCTTCTACCAAGCTTTTCTTTCCACATTGCTCAGTGTTGGCTTTGCCATCCCAGTTGCGCACGCGCTTTCACGTCGCCAATTTTGGGGTAAGTCATTACTGCTTAAGCTGTTTGCATCGACGCTAGTTTTGCCTGTTTTGGTTGGTGTTTTCGGGCTGTTAGCGATTTATGGCAACAGCGGTTTGTTAGCGCAGTGGTTGCAAAGTTTCGATACTAAACTGCCATTTTCTATTTACGGTTTGAACGGAATTTTACTCGCCCATGTGTTCTTTAATTTACCTTACGCGGCGCGATTGCTTCTGCAAGCATTAGAATCTATTCCTGCCGAGCAACATAAGCTGTGTGCGCATTTAGGTATGAACCATTGGAATAAGTTTCGTTGGGTGGAATGGCCGCGTTTAAGACAGCAACTTCCCCACGTTTGTGGTTTGGTATTTATGCTGTGCTTCACCAGTTTCGCCACTGTAATGGCATTGGGGGGCGGGCCAAAATCCACCACCATTGAATTGGCAATTTACCAAGCGATTAAGTTTGATTTTGATTTACAAGCTGGGGCGTTATTGGCGCTGTGGCAGATGCTGTTATGTGGACTGCTTGCCATTGGAGTGCAGAAGTTAACAAAGCCTGTTTCTATCAGTGCTGGCAGCACATCGGTACAGCAATATTTAACGAAGGATCATGGGTGGTCAAAAGCTTGGGATAGCTTTTGGATCATAGGTGCCTTTTTACTGGTGATACCACCGTTATTGATGGTGTTACTGAGTGGCATCAACCAACAAGTTTGGACGGTGTTAACCGATGAACGTTTTTGGTCTGCGTTATCTAACTCACTCAAAGTGGCAGGGTTAGCCAGTGCGCTTGCGGTCGCTGCAGGGGTGTCCATACTATTGACCAGTCGCCGTTGGCGGTTGCAGTACAAAAACACGCGAGCCGATCAGATTGAGTTAATCGGCACCATTATTTTGGTGACGCCAGGTTTGGTGATTAGCACCGGATTATTCTTGCTGTTGCGATCATTTACCGATGTTTTTAGCTTGGCGTTTTTTGTTGTGATTTTGGTAAATGGTTTGATGGCTTTGCCTTACGTGATCAAAACGCTGGCACAGCCAATGCTGCACATCGAGCAGCAATACCAGTATCTGTGTGCCAGCTTAGGCATGCGTGGTTGGCAACGATTTAAAGTGGTGGAGTGGCAGGCGCTACGCAAGCCGTTTGCACATGCGTTTGCGATTAGCTTTATGTTTGCAATAGGGGATTTAAGTGCCATCGCACTGTTTGGTGGACAAGAGTTTCGTACCTTACCTCTGTATTTGTTCCAGTTTCTTGGCAGTTATCAGATGGACGCAGCTGCGGTGGTATCGGTGACCCTATTGTTGTTGAGTGTGGGCTGTTTTGCCTTGATTGAGAAAGTATTGAAAACGAAGGAGAGAGCGTAATGTTAGTGTTGGATGATGTGCAGTACACCTACCAACGTGAGCTGTTTCGTTTTGACTTAACGATTGAGCAAGGTCAGATAGTGTCGCTGATGGGACCAAGTGGGGCTGGAAAATCGACTTTGCTGGCGTTGGTGGCTGGGTTTATCCATCCTGACCAAGGTGACATTCGGGTTGATGGTGAGTCTATTGTGCACAAAGAGCCTTATCAGCGTCCTTTCTCCATGCTGTTCCAAGAGCATAACTTGTTTTCTCACTTGTCGGTGCGTGACAACATTGGCTTAGGTTTACACCCAGGGCTAAAGCTCACGGTAGACCAAAAACGTCAGGTTGAACAAGCGGCGCAGCAAGTTGGCGTTGCAGAGTACCTCGACCGTTTGCCTGAGCACCTTTCTGGAGGGCAGCGTCAACGTGTTGCCTTGGCGCGTTGTTTTGTTCAGCCTCATCCCATGTGGCTGTTGGATGAGCCTTTCTCGGCGCTTGATCCGGTTTTACGTGAAGAGATGCTGAGCTTGGTAAAAAAACTGGCGGCAGAGAGGGGAATAACCGTATTGATGGTCACGCACCATTTAAGCGATGCCAAAGCCATTGCCAGCCACTTTGTGTTTGTGGCTGATGGCAAAGTGGAAGCGGCGGATAGTATGTCTGCATTGAGTGAACAGCATGTTAGTGAGAAGCTTGCGGCATTTATCCGAGCCGCACGCTAATGCTCATTGGTGGCGGGATTATGCTTCACCGCAACACAAACCATGTCGAGGACCAAATTCAAACTGAGATCTTAGGCTCATGATATGGTCAATCATCGCTTGTACTCGTCGCGTTCGGTTTGCGCCAGGACGATAGACTAAATAAATGGGCATTGGTACCGTGTGCCATTGAGGTAAGACTCTGACTAAGGAGCCATTTTCTAGCTCTTGCGTCATGTTTTGCATAGGTAAGTTAGCGATGCCTAGTCCTTTGAGTGCGCCTTTTAATATTGCTTCTACAGTTGTACTTGAGAAGTTACTGCTTACCGAAACATTGACGGTATTATCGTGTGAGATCAGCGTCCAAGGGCCTATCTCTGAAACATACTGATATCTCAAACAGTTGTGTGTTGTCAGATCTTCTGGCGTTTTAGGTACGCCACACTCAGCTAAATACTCAGGACTGGCGGCCAATACTCGGGTGGTGTAGCCCAATTTTTTAGCAATCAGTCGATCATCGACGATCTGGCCGACTCGAATTGCCATATCAAAACCGTGTGAAAACAGATCAACAAAATCGTTCGATGCTTCTAACGCAATTTGTACTTTTGGCCATTGTTTTAAAAATGGTAAAAAGATGTGCTCAGCCATATACGCGTCCAATGCTGGTGGCGCAGCAATGCGAAGCCGACCTTGGATCTGCTGTTCCATTTCCTGAACGTCTTGACCAATCGAGTGAAATTCTTCAACTAAGCTTGCAGCACGCTCTAAAACCATTTGACCAGCTTCGGTAATCACCAACTTTCGGGTCGTGCGCTCTAGGAGCTTGGCTTCAAAGTGTTGTTCGAGTTTGGTTATGGCTTTACTAACAGTAGATTTTGGTAGGTTTAACTCCAGCGCGCATTTGGTTAAGCTCAGTAGTCGACAGCTTGTGACAAAGATAGAGAGCGTCCTAAAGTCAATTGTTTCTAAATTTCGAACAATCACTTTCAATTATCCATATTGTTTCAATATTGATCTGATTATAGTCTGGCTCCTCATCCTTAGCCATCAAGTTATTGTCATTTGAGGTAAACAACATGTCCAACTCTGTAGACTTATTTTCTCCTATCGAACTGGGTCAATTAGCATTAGATAACCGTGCCATTATGGCCCCTTTAACGCGTGCTCGTGCCAGCGCAGATCATATCCCGAATGACCTTATGGTTGAGTACTATGCTCAACGCGCGAGTGCTGGACTTATCATTGCTGAATGCACCATGGTGATGGAAGAAACGTCTGCTTTTATGGCAGAACCGGGCATTTATAACGAAGAACAAATTGCAGCTTGGAAAAAGGTAACGGATGCGGTTCATGAAAGAGGCGGTAAGATCGTATTGCAAATTTGGCATGCGGGACGCGCTTGTCATCCTGAACTGAATGACGGGAAAACGCCTGTTGCAGCGAGCGCACTAGCCATTCGTGATGAGTTAGTCCATACCCCTTCAGGTAAGCAAGCATATACGGTACCACGAGCACTCGAAGTGGATGAGATAGCTTCCATTGTGGCAGCGTTTAAGCAAGGTGCGGAAAACGCCAAGAGAGCAGGCTTTGATGGTGTGGAGATACATGGCGCCAATGGTTATCTTATCGATAACTTTCTTCGTGATGGTTCGAATTTACGTACTGATGAATACGGTGGCTCAGTCGAAAATCGTGCCCGTTTTTTACTTGAGATAGTTAAAGAAGTGGTCGAGGTATGGGGACCTGGAAGAGTAGGGCTGCGCACATCACCATTAAATGGATTTAATGACATGAAAGACAGCGATCCGGTTGGCTTGGTTCGTTACTTAGCTAAGCAACTTAATGCTTTCGATCTTGCTTATTGGCACGTGATGCGTGCGGATCTAAAGGGCGTACAAAAAGCAGATGTTCTCAAGCCAGCACGCGAAAACTATCAAGGTTACCTAATGGCCAACGTGGGCTACAGTGCACAAGAAGCGACAACGGCAATTGCAGAAAATCAAGTTGATGTGGTCGCATTTGGCGTTCCATTTATCGCCAACCCTGATTTAGTTGAGCGATTTAAGAAAAATGCACCTCTTAATGAGGCAAAACCTGAGCACTTTTATTTAGGTGGAGCAGAAGGTTATACCGATTACCCAGTAATGGCATAATCCTTACTTGTTTAATATAAAAAGGACGCTAATGTTAGCGTCCTTTTTCGTTTCTTTAGTTGTTTAACCTTGCGGTTTTACGACCATCACATTGATTGGAGAATATTCCACGACCTTACTTGCGACAGAGCCAAGCATTACTTTATTGATTTTAGAACGCTTGTGACTTGGCATAATGATGAGATCAGCGCCCAAGCGCTCTGCATAATCAAGAATCGTCGCGTAGGCTTTGCCCTCAGCGACATGCACTTGGTACACAACATCTTCAGCAATATGCTTATTGGCAAAAGCTTTTAATTGCTGCTTCACGTCTTGCTTCATTTTGGCTGCTGCATCTTTTGGGAAGTATGTAGCAACCATCGACATGTGAATACCAGGTAATACTGTTAGAAGGTGGATTTGTGCATTCGCTTGCTTTGCCTGCCAAACCGCTAGTTCAACCGCTCGATCTGAAAAGCCTTGGTCATTTAGATCAACCGGAACAAGAATTTGTTTGTACATTCAATGTCTCTCACTAAGGCCCCTTGTCCTCGGGGCCAAATCGGTTATGCGCTCAATTGTTCCTTACGAGCACGACGTTTTTGGTTCATGGCAAGCACCAGCAAAATCATTAAGCATGGCACAAATACCCATTCTTTCATCGGACGTTCTGCATCTTGGATAACCCACTTGATCTCCCAATCAAAGTCGATACCTGCAGACTCTGCCGGGCTACCAAACTCGACCATATCGACAATCATTTTGTTGTCGCTTTCGGTCAGCATCAGACCCATAGACGAAATACGTGCTTCCGCTGTTGTCGCACTGTCTTCGAATGGAAGACGAACCGTTTTCTCGATGTAGTCGCCTTCAAGGTTTTCGCCGGCAACACGTAGCTCCAATGATTCTCCTACATTTAGCGTTTCCGTGATTTGAGCTACCTCAACGCCAGGAGAAAGAACTTTCGCTGGATACAGCATGTCCCACCAAAAACCAGGACGGAAAAACGAAAATGTCAGTACTAATAATAGAACGGTTTCCCACCACTTGTTACGCGTGAACCACCATCCTTGTGTTGCGGCGGAGAAGATCAGCATCGCAATGATCGATGAGATGACCGTGAGTGCTAAATGCCACCAAGAGTCTATCCCCATCAACAGTAGTTGGGTATTGAACACAAACATGAATGGCAAAATGGCGGTTCGAATATCGTAAGTAAAGCCTTGGATACCGGTACGAATTGGGTCTGATTTAGCAATCGCAGCCGCCGCAAATGCCGCAAGACCTACGGGTGGGGTGTCGTCGGCCAAAATACCAAAGTAGAAAACGAACAAGTGCACCGCAATGAGTGGGATGATCAAGCCATGTGCTGCACCTAGCGTGACAATAACCGGTGCCATCAACGTAGATACTACGATGTAGTTCGCCGTTGTCGGGAGACCCATCCCAAGAACCAAGCTGATTATTGCAGTAAACAGCAGCATAAGAATGATGCTACCGCCAGAGATAAACTCAACGAAGTCCGTCATGACCAGGCCGATACCCGTTAGGGTGACGACCCCAACTACGGTACCTGCCGCTGCCGTTGCAACGCCGATACCAATCATATTGCGAGCGCCAGCAACCAAGCTCTCTGCCAGATCGACGAAGCCATCTTTGGTTTGCTGCATCATGTCACCTTGCTTTGATAACAGAGCAATCAATGGACGCTGAGTCAGCAAAATGAAAATCATGAACACCGTTGCCCAGAATGCTGAAAGACCTGGCGAGAAGCGCTCTACAGTCAGACACCAAACCAATACAACGATAGGCAGTAGATAGTGCAAACCAGATTTAACCGTTGGGCCAGGATCTGGTACTTCTGTTAACTCTGCATCAATCTCAATTGCGCCATCTTGCACATGATTTGCTGAGATCTTTACCAAGCCAACGTACGCAATTAACAGGGCAACCGTAACAATTGGCGTCGCGGCATCACCAAAGACATCTTTCGTCCAACCCACTCCGTAGTAAACCAATGCGCTGATCACACACAGTCCTAAGATTGTGCCAGTAAAGGAAAGCAAACTTTGCACTAACGTTGGGTTGTGGCGACGAGGAAGACCTGTCATACCCGCTTTACACGCCTCAAGGTGAACGATGTAAATCAAAGCGATGTAAGAGATAAGTGCCGGAAGTAGGGCAGCCTTAATCACCTCAACGTATGAGATACCGACATATTCCACCATCAAGAATGCCGCTGCGCCCATGATTGGTGGTGTTAACTGACCATTAGTTGAGGCGGCAACTTCAACGGCTCCCGCTTTAGTGCCCGGAAAACCGACACGTTTCATCAATGGGATGGTAAAGGTACCAGTGGTTACCACGTTTGCGATTGAAGAGCCAGAAACAAGCCCGGATAAACCAGATGCAACAACGGCCGCTTTTGCAGGACCACCTTTCATATGACCCAGTAAAGAAAAGGCGACTTTAATGAAGTAAGCACCTGCGCCAGCACGTTCCAGCATGGCGCCAAACAATACAAACAAGAACACAAAAGAGGTTGAAACGCCTAATGCGACACCGAATACACCTTCCGTTGTTAGCCATAAGTGAGACATGGCCTTGTTTAAGCTCGCTCCTTTATGCGCGATGACATCGGGCATGTAAGGGCCTGCAAAGGTGTAAGTAAGGAAGACAGCAGCAACCACCATCAGTGGTGGACCGAGCGCTCGGCGTGTTGCCTCTAAAAGGAGAACCATACCGATGACAGCAACGACGATATCTGCCGTTGTTGGTGCACCGGAACGTCCAGCTAGCTCGGTATAAAAAAGGTAAATATATGCCGCAGAAAAACTACCTGCTAGCGCCAATATCCAATCGACAAGAGGGATATGATCGCGAGGGGAATTTTTCATCGCTGGATAAGCAGTGAAAGCCAAGAAGATCGCGAAAGTGAGGTGGATTGATCGCGCTTCCGTGTCGTTCAGTACGCCGAAATTAAAAATAAATGGTAGCGGAGATGCGTACCATAATTGAAATAGTGACCAACACAGAGGAACAAACCAAAGGATTCGTCCTTGCATTCCCGAGGGGCTACGTGCACCTGTGTCTGCCTGAGCCACCATTTCTTGCACATCTTGTGACGGAGCTTGATTCGTCGCCATGTACTTTTTCCTTATTATTGATGGTCCTGTCGGATTTTTATCGAGAACCACACTTCGCCTTTATCAGTGTAGCGAATGGAGCGAAGTTTGCTTTCGAGTATTTTGCTGCCTGAACTCAAAGTGTTGAATTTTGGAGACTCTGCTAGGCGGCGTTTAAGTTTTTCTTGGGTATGAACTCGCAATTTTCGGAAGAAAACTGGCGAATGAAGCATGCAGTTAGCACGTGCTACAACCTGCATGCTCAAACAGGCAGAAAACCATCTTTTCCTGCCTGTGAGTTTGGAGTCTGAGGAAGTTACTTAAGTAGACCCACTTCTTTGTAGTATTTTTCTGCACCTGGGTGAAGAGGGATAGATAGACCCGCTTTCACCATGTCTTCTTTTTTCAGGTTTGCAAACGCAGGGTGTAGACGTTTGAACGTATCGAAGTTTTCAAACACGGCTTTTGCAACGTTGTAAGCGACATCGTCTGAAACGTCTGCTGTTGTAACCATCGTTGCTGCAACACCAAAGCTGTTTACGTCTTTGTCTGTGCCACGATACATGCCAGCTGGCACTGAGCTAAAGGCGTAGTATGGGTTATCAGCAACAATCTTATCGATTTTCGGGCCTGTTGCAGAAACTAGCTTAGCATCACATGATGTTGTTGCTTCTTTGATTGAACCGTTCGGGTGACCCACCATGTAAATGAATGCGTCAATTTTGTTGTCACAAAGTGCTTGAGAACGCTCAGAGCCCTTTAGCTCAGAAGCCAATTTGAAGCTGTCGTTTGTCCAGCCCATCGCTTCCATAACAACGCCCATGGTTGCACGGTCACCAGAGCCAGGGTTACCGATGTTTACGCGCTTACCTTTTAGGTCTTCAACGTTTTCGATACCTGAATCTGCACGAGCAATGATGTTGAAAGGTTCTGTATGAAGAGAGAACATTGCACGTAGCTTTTTGTACGGGCCTTGTTCCGCAAACTTACTCGTACCGTTGTAGCCGTGGTACTGCCAATCCGATTGCACGATACCAAAATCTAACTCGCCAGCACGGATAGTGTTAACGTTGTAAATAGAGCCGCCAGTCGATTCTACTGAACAACGAATGTTGTGTTCTTTACGACCTTTATTGACCAATTTACAGATAGCACCACCAGTAGGGTAGTAAACACCTGTAACAGAGCCAGTACCGATAGTAATAAACTCTTGAGCGTTAACTGCGCCTGCACCCATTACTGCTGCAGCGATAGCGCCTACTTTGAGAAGTTTGTTAAATGCCATGAATTTCCCTTCCTTATATTCATTATTTACCCGGAAATAACCATAAATCACTTCTGGAGTTTCCTATTTGGAAACGGCATCTTTTCCAATCCAATCGTTTGAAAAAGCGAGCGAATCATAACAAAAAAATTGGCAGAAAATTATCCAATTGTTAAATGTTATAGTTGATAAGTCTGAATCTTGTGCAGGAGGATAGTGTTAGATTTGTGATTTAATTCTTTTTATAACAAACACTTAATAAGTATTAAGTGAACGAAGTGAAAAAGATCAATTGCGTGATGTTAATCACAAAATAGGTGGTTAAATAATGGTCTGGATAAGCAAAAAATTTACATAAATCATGGGCTACAAAATGAGATTTCTTTTATAGCCCACAAAGAGTTAGCTGATCTAAATGTGAAAGAACTTAGCCAGTGTATTCGAACAGTTCACACACTGATTTGAACAACTGTTCAGTCGTAATCGCCATCGTTGGAGTGATAAAGATAGTGTCATCACCTGCAACAACACCAAGAATACCTTCGGATTTACCCAGTGAGTCAAGCAAGCGAGCAATCAACTGCGCAGCACCAGGGCCAGTATGGATAACAACTAATGCCGCGTTATGGTCAATGTCTAGCACCAGTTCACGCAAAGAGCTGCTTACAGTCGGTACGCCTAGCTCAGCAGGAAGGCAGTAAACCATTTCCATTTTTGCATTGCGTGTGCGGACGGCGCCAAATTTAGTCAGCATGCGTGATACTTTCGATTGGTTAATGCTTTCAAATCCTTGTTGTTTGAGTGCATCAACAATCTCACCCTGTGAGCCAAAGCTCTCTTCTTTTAATAGGGCTTTAAAGGCGCGGACTAAGTTGTCTTGTTTTTCTGAATTGCGCATAGTCATTACGAATCTCTTATTACGGGTCAGCAATTTTGCATATTCTCGCATATATATTCATGCGGTGCCAAAGAGTCCCAGTATTATGTTAGTTACGTCACTGTAAACTATATACCACATGGAATTCTTTAACTATATGAAGTAGGGCTGTTTTTGTTTTCTTGAATTCCTTGTCATTTCAACAGAATAAAAGAATAATCCAAGCCCCATTTGTAGCACGGTAACAGCGAGTTGCGCGAGGTCGCAAAGCTAGCGTTAATTGATTGTAATCAAGTTGTGATTCCGATAGCTTTATTTAAGTTGGTTACAAACTACCCTACGAATACGTTTATAAGAGAAATACTCTCAAGGAGAACTACATGAAAGTAGCCGTTATTGGTGCCGCTGGTGGCATCGGTCAAGCCCTGGCCCTTCTACTTAAGAACCGTCTTCCTGCTGGTTCTGATTTAGCCCTATACGATATTGCTCCAGTAACTCCTGGTGTGGCTGCTGACCTTAGCCACATCCCGACGCCAGTTTCTATCAAAGGTTACGCGGGTGAAGATCCTACTCCAGCACTAGAAGGTGCGGATGTTGTGCTGATTTCTGCAGGTGTTGCTCGCAAGCCTGGTATGGATCGCGCGGATCTATTCAATGTAAATGCTGGTATCGTTAAGTCGCTAGCGGAGAAGATTGCGGTTGTTTGTCCGAAAGCTTGTGTTGGTATCATCACAAACCCGGTAAATACAACAGTGCCAATTGCCGCTGAAGTACTTAAGAAAGCGGGTGTTTACGATAAGCGTCGCTTGTTCGGTGTAACAACACTTGACGTTATCCGTTCAGAAACATTCGTTGCAGAGCTAAAAGACAAAGATCCAGGTGACATTCGCGTACCTGTTATAGGTGGTCACTCTGGCGTAACGATCTTACCTCTACTGTCTCAAGTGGAAGGCGTTGACTTTACAGCTGAAGAAGTAGAAGCATTAACGAAACGTATTCAAAACGCAGGTACCGAAGTTGTAGAAGCGAAAGCGGGTGGTGGTAGTGCAACACTATCAATGGGCCAAGCTGCATGTCGCTTTGGTCTGTCTCTAGTTCGTGCCCTTCAAGGTGAAGAAGGCGTAGTTGAATGTGCATACGTTGAAGGCGACGGTGAGCACGCGACTTACTTTGCACAGCCTGTGAAACTAGGTAAAGAAGGCGTAGAAGAAGTACTAAGCTACGGCAAACTCAGCGACTACGAAAAGTCTGCACTAGACGGTATGCTAGAAACACTAAATGGCGACATCAATATTGGTGTTGAATTCGCAAAGTAATCTAGAAAGCTCGAATAAGAAGAAAGCCGATCAAAATGATCGGCTTTTTTGATCTTTGGCTTCTCTGCTTCGTAAAATTACTTGATCAAAACAACGTGGTGAAGGAGAAGATGATGGAAGCAAGTCGAATCCGTAAAGGCATGGTTGTTGAATGCCAGCAGGGCGTAGGTACGATATTGGTGGTCGACCGTGAAGCAGAGACGGTACTGTTGTCGAAACAAGGTTCTGATCAGCAGATTGCGGTTAGCTTTGATGAAATAGAAGATGACCCACAACTGCATGGCGGTAGTGACAGATATTACTAGCGCTTATCACGGCATTAGGTATCAGATACAAAAAAGGAAGAGCTTGCTCTTCCTTTTTGTTTTAAGTCTTGCGTTATGGGTTGCTATGATTACTTCGTGCGTTGTACCGCGACATGAGCCAGAGTAATAAGCGCTTGCTTGTATTCAGATTCCGGCAATACTGATAGTTCTTCGATTGCTTTGTCTGCTTCTTCTAGTGCTTTTTGCGTCGTGTATTCCAGAGATCCGGCCTCTTTCATCACCGCGAGAATTTCTTCTAAGCGATCCATGCCATTGGCCTTCTCAATTGCTTCGCGAATCATGAGGGCATTGTCTGGCGTGGTATTACGCATAGCGTGAAGTAGAGGCAAAGTTGGCTTGCCTTCAGCCAAATCATCCCCCACATTTTTACCCATGTCTTCGCCATCAGAGGTGTAATCCATGACGTCATCAATAAGCTGAAACGCAGTACCCAAATACTTACCGTAATTTTGCATTGCGATTTCAACATGCTCAGGAGCATCGTTTAAGATTGCGCCAATTTGAGTTGCAGACTCAAATAAGCGTGCCGTCTTAGAGTAGATGACTTGCATGTAGCTTTCTTCTGTCGTGTCAGGATCGTTACAGTTCATCAACTGCTGAACTTCACCTTCGGCGATCACGTTTACGGCGTTGCTCATTAGCTTAAGGATCTTCATGGATCCTAGCTCCGTCATCATTTGAAATGAGCGAGTATAGATAAAGTCCCCAACTAACACGCTAGCAGCATTGCCAAATGCTGCATTCGCAGTTGCTTTACCGCGGCGCATGTCTGATTCGTCGACCACGTCATCATGCAGCAAAGTCGCTGTATGGATGAACTCAATAAACGCAGCTGCCATGGTATGACCGTTGCCTTGGTAACCAAGTGCGCGGGCTGACAGTATCGCTAAAAGCGGTCTCAGACGTTTGCCTCCACCACTCACGATATAAAAACCGAGCTGGTTGATTAAAGAGACATCAGAATTAAGTTGGGCTTGAATTGTTTCATTCACTTTTGCCATGTCATCGGCAGTAAGCGCTTGGATAGTTTTAAAATCCATCGTATATCCGGCTGAAGTTAGACCCTGCAAGGCTTATTCGATTTATATAATTGTCGAATAATACACTAAAAAACGTTGATTAATACATTACTAAAGGGCATGATTGCCGCACTTTTCTTTGGCGATTAGCTTTTCGCCAATTTTTTCAAAATATGGCTTGTCATAGGAGCATCTATTCTGTAGAATCTGCGCCCTATTGATGATTAGTTTAGCGCACACCCTCAAGAAAGGCTGTGCGGAAAAAGCGGAGTAAAATATGTACGCTGTTTTCCAATCTGGTGGTAAACAACACCGTGTAAGCGAAGGTCAAACTCTTCGTTTAGAGAAATTAGACGTTGAAACTGGTGCAACTGTAGAATTTGATAAAGTTCTTCTTGTTGCTAACGGCGAAGACATCAAAGTTGGTGCTCCTCTTGTAGAGGGCGGCAAAATTGTTGCTGAAGTTGTACAACACGGTCGTGGCGATAAAGTTAAAATCGTTAAGTTCCGTCGTCGTAAGCACTCTCGTAAGCAACAGGGTCACCGTCAGTGGTTCACTGAAGTGAAGATCACTGGTATCAACGCTTAATCTATTAGGAGAGTTTAACAATGGCACACAAAAAAGCTGGTGGTTCTACTCGTAACGGCCGCGATTCAGAAAGCAAACGTCTAGGTGTTAAGCGTTTCGGTGGTGAATCTGTACTTGCAGGTAACATCATCGTTCGTCAACGTGGTACTAAGTTCCACGCTGGTAACAACGTAGGTATCGGTAAAGACCACACTCTATTCGCTCTTACTGAAGGTAAAGTGAAGTTCGAAGTGAAAGGTCCTAAGAACCGTAAGTTTGTAAGCATCGAAGCTGAGTAATTAGGTTTTTACCAAGTTACTTAATAGCTTTAAGCTGAATTCAAAAGCCCTGCCGAATCGGCGGGGTTTTTTATTTATGGCAGTCGACATATCGAAGTTTCTCGTTTCCACGTTATTTGTGGGCTGGGAGCTTAGATCTGTCATCTGCTAAAATTGTCAGATGACAAAGTAGATTTAATCCACGCACGAAGTAGTCGGAGTAAAAGATGAAGTTCGTAGATGAAGCGGTAGTAAAAGTTCAGGCTGGCGACGGCGGTAGCGGCGTTGTGAGTTTCTGGCGTGAAAAATTCATCACTAAAGGTGGTCCTGATGGCGGTGATGGTGGTGACGGTGGTGATGTTTATATCCAAGCCGATGAAAACCTTAACACTCTGATTGATTATCGTTTCCAGCGCTTCTACGAAGCGGAGCGTGGTGAGAATGGCCGCGGCGGTAACTGTACTGGTAAACGTGGTAAAGACATCGTTCTTCGTGTACCTGTAGGTACGCGCGCAGTGGATATCCATACAAATGAAATCGTGGCAGAAGTTGCTGAACACGGTAAGAAAGTGATGATCGCAAAAGGCGGTTGGCACGGTCTAGGTAACACGCGTTTCAAATCTTCAGTAAACCGCGCGCCTCGTCAAAGAACATTAGGCACAAAAGGTGAAGTACGTGAAATTCGCCTTGAACTATTGCTTCTTGCTGACGTTGGTATGCTTGGTCTACCTAATGCAGGTAAATCAACCTTTATCCGCGCAGTATCAGCAGCAAAACCAAAAGTCGCTGATTACCCATTCACGACGTTGATCCCAAGCTTGGGCGTAGTGAGTGTCGTACCAGAGAAAAGCTTTGTTGTTGCAGACATTCCAGGTCTTATCGAAGGTGCAGCAGATGGCGCTGGTCTTGGTATTCGATTCTTGAAGCACTTAGAGCGTTGCCGAGTGTTGCTGCACATGATCGATATTATGCCAATTGATCAGTCTGATCCGGTGCAAAATGCACTGACGATCATTGATGAGCTAGAGCAATACAGTGAAAAACTGGCAAGCAAGCCACGCTGGTTAGTATTCAACAAAGTTGATTTAATGCCTGAAGAAGAAGCGAATGAGAAGATCCAAGAAATCTTAGACGCACTAGGCTGGGAAGACGAGTACTTTAAGATCTCGGCGATTAACCGTAACGGTACTAAAGAGCTTTGTTACAAATTGGCTGACTTTATGGATAACCTACCTCGCGAAGAGGAAGAAGTGGCTGAAGAAGATAAAGTTAACTTCATGTGGGATGACTACCATAAAGATGCGATGGCGGGTAAAGACGTTATCACTGAAGATGATGACGACGATTGGGATGACTGGGACGATGAAGAAGATGACGGTCACGTTGTCTACGTTCGTGACTAATCAGAACCGTCAAACAATGCCTGTTTGCCTATAATTCATTAAGCCGCAATTATTTATTGCGGCTTTTTTTGTATCTAAATCATATTTAGATGGTGTGATTTACGGCACAATAGCCGATACGTCGTGATTTTTGAGGGCTAGTTTGGACCTCTCACGTATGAATGAGCAACACCCTAAAAGGAATTAGACTTATTTATGACTCTAGAAACCATACCGTCTGGAGAGTTGGCGGTATCCACTCAACGATCTATTTCTCGCCTTGTTGCCCAAGCCGGGCAAATGCTACTCGCTCATGGTGCTGAAAGTACTCTGGTGAGCGATATTATGCGCCGTATTGGCCTTGCTTGTGGGGTTAATGAAGTTGCGGTTGCCCTATCTGCCAATGCACTGGTTGTAACGACGGTAATGGATGGACACTGCATCACCACCACCCGAAGTTGTGCCGATCGTGGCATTAATATGCGCGTTATTACGCAAATTCAACGTATCTGCATCATGATGGAGCGTGGGCTGCTCGATGCAGCCATGGCGCAGAAAAAGCTGAACGCCATCAGTCCAGAGCGTTATAACCGCTGGCTGGTGGTGTTTATGATTGGCTTGTCATGTGCGGCATTCAGTCATCTGGCTGGTGGCGATTGGGGGGTATTTGTTATGACCTTTTTAGCATCAGCTGGTGGCATGATCGTTCGCCAAGAAATTGGTCATCGTCACTTTAATCCTTTACTGAACTTTGCAGCGACCGCCTTTGTCACGACCTTAATTTCTGCGCAAGCTGAAATCTACCAAATCGGCAATCTGCCCACTGTTGCAATGGCATCGTCGGTATTAATGCTCGTACCGGGTTTCCCGTTGATTAACTCGGTGGCAGACATGCTGAAAGGGCACATTAACATGGGTATTGCCCGGTTTGTGATGGCCAGCTTACTGACGTTGGCGACGTGTTTGGGCATCGTTGCTGCGATGAGCGTTACTGGAATTTGGGGGTGGGCAATCTAATGAGTTTGTTTGATTTGATGCTTGGACTGCTGAATGACATGTTTTTCGCTGCGATTCCCGCAGTTGGATTTGCACTGGTTTTTAACGTGCCACAAAGAGCTTTAGTGTATTGCGCTGTTGGCGGCGCGATTGGACACGGCAGCCGTTATTTGATGATGCAGTTTGGTATTCCCATTGAATGGGCGACCTTTTTTGCCGCGACGCTAGTTGGGATGATCGGGGTATACTGGTCTCGCCGCTTTCTCGCGCACCCAAAAGTGTTCACTGTGGCAGCTTTGATCCCGATGGTACCTGGCGTGTTTGCTTACAAAGCAATGATAGCCATGGTTGAGATCAACCATATTGGTTATTCACCTGAGCTCGTTGCAACTTGTATGGAGAACTTTCTTAAGGCCATGTTTATTATTGCAGGTTTAGCTGTTGGTCTTGCTGTTCCAGGGCTGTTATTCTATCGCCGCAGACCAATTGTATAAGGACCTAACATGATCATTAGTATGATTGCCGCGATGGCCGACAATCGCATCATTGGCAAAGACAATCAAATGCCTTGGCATCTTCCCGCCGATTTTGCTTGGTTTAAGCGTTGTACCATGGGAAAACCGGTTGTGATGGGACGCAAAACCTATGAGTCTATTGGTCGCCCTTTACCTGGTCGCTTGAATATTGTTATCAGCCGTGATGAGACACTAAAGATCGAAGGCGTCACTACCGTAACATCGATTGAGCAAGCTTTGGACGTGGCTGGTGACGTGGAAGAAGTGATGATCATTGGTGGTGGTGCGATTTACGCAGCTTGTCTGCCGATGGCCAATAAACTGTATGTAACACACATTGAAGCCGCGATTGATGGTGATACTCAGTTCCCAGACTGGGGAGATCAATTTAAGGAAACCTACTCAGAAACGTATCAAGCGGATGAGAAGAACGCCTACAACATGCGCTTTACTGTGTTAGAAAAGTAATTCGAGATTAAAACAGCGTAGTTAATACGGTAATGCCGTTCGTATAACAGCGAGCGGCCATCCCGACCTGCCATCATCCTGAAAGCGACGGAGGAGCGTGATTCAGGATCTTCTATACGAGTACTTTGTTGTCAAAGGTATCTCTATCTACCCGCAGCGTGCGGATATTAGATTCCTAGTCTCGCTAAGGCTCGCTGGAATGACCCTACAGGAGATGTTAGGTGACAGGCATTCTCCCTACGATGGATTATCGACTATTATTCCGTGTTTAACTTAACGCATCCTGAGTAAAGATTTTCTTATCGTCCCAACGGATCATGGTTAGGCTTCCGCCCCAAACACAGCCAGTATCCAGACCGATGATCTCTTCGTCTACATGGCCTTGTAGTGCAGCCCAGTGACCAAATAACACCGTTTTATTGAGGTGAACGCGCTGAGGTACATCAAACCATGGAATAAGTTCGTTACCGGAAACTTGTTGTGGTGGTAGTTTACAATCCATATCCAAACGACCATCGGGGAAACAAAAGCGCATCCGCGTAAAAGCATTGATAATATAACGGTATCGGTCCAAACCCTGTAGAGAGTCATCCCAGGAATCAGGTTGATTACTGTACATGTTTTTTTAAGAGCCAAGGCAGCTCTTCACTTTGGATGATGCGTTCAACTTCGCGGGCACATTTTCTTGCGGTTTTTAGATTCCACTGCGGTGATATACCAGCGTGACACATCACGAACTCGTCATGCTCAGCCATAAGAGGTTGCTGAGCTAGCCATGCTAATAGATCTTCTTTGTCGGGTGCTGTGAAAATAGGCGCGGTTTTATCTTTGTCTTTGACCTTTTTTATCCCGTGAGCAACGGCTAGCAGGTGAAGGTCGTGATTACCAAGCACCACTGTTGCGCTTGTGCCAAGTGACTTCACAAAGCGTAAAGTTTCTAGTGATTTAGGCCCTCTGGCGACCAAATCACCAGCGAGCCAAAGTTGGTCTTTTTTCGCAGAGAAAGAGACTTGTTCTAGTAGTCGCTGCAATTCATCAAAACAGCCTTGAATATCACCAACAATATAAGTAGCCACTGAATCTCCAATTTACTAATTTAAAACATTTGGAACAGCAAGACGAAATGGTTCAATTTCGGTGATGAACTCCTGTCCTTTTTCATCCAGCATTTTGTAGTGCCCTTGCATAACGCCGACAGGGGTTTCTAACGCGGTTCCGCTACTGTACGTGTATTCATCATTGCTTGGAATAAAAGGTTGTTGACCCACCACACCGTCACCTTCAACCGTCATTTGCTTGCCATTCGAGTCTGTGATTAACCAGCGACGGCTCACTAACTGCACGGTTTGTTGGCTAAGGTTTTTGATGGTGATGATATAGGCGAAAACGTAGCGTTGTAGCTCAGGATTGGACTGTTCTTCGATGTATTTGGTGTGAACTTGAATTTTGATGCAAGGTTGAATGACGTCCATGTGCACTCCTCAGAAACGTAATATCCCAATAATAATAAGCCAAACCGGCAAGGGTTTGGCTTATCGTTTGAGTTCTTAGTGCTGCGGGTTATCCGCAAGCCAGTTCGCCATCGCGACGAATTGTTCTAGCGTCAGGTTCTCTGGACGCATGCTTGGATTAACACCTAGCTCTTCTAGTACTTCTGTGCTTAACAACGATTTGTAGCAGTTACGAACTGTTTTGCGACGTTGGTTAAAGCCTTCACGACAAACGCGATCCAGCAAACGCAGATCTTTCGCAGGGCATGGTAGCTCTTCGTATGGCACTAGACGAACGACAGCAGAGTCCACTTTCGGTGGTGGAACGAATGCCGTTGGCGGCACTTCCAGTACTGGTACCACTTTACAGTAGTACTGAGCCATTACCGTTAAACGGCCGTAAGCTTTGCTGCCAGGACCGGCAGCTAAGCGGTTTACCACTTCTTTTTGCAGCATAAAGTGCATGTCTTGAATGTCTTTATGGAATTCAAAAAGGTGGAACATCAATGGTGTAGAGATGTTGTACGGCAAGTTACCGAAAATGCGTAGCTTGTTGTTTGGCTTCACTAATTGAGTGAAGTCAAAACGCATAGCGTCACCCTCATGGATGGTCAACTTATCCGCCAGTTCAGGGTGAGTACGTAGGCGTTCTGCCAGATCGCGGTCTAATTCGATAACTGTGAACTTATCCACTTCACGACCTACCGGCTCAGTGATTGCACCAAGACCAGGACCGATTTCAACCAGGTTTTGACCTGGTTTTGGGTTAATCGCTGATACGATTCCATCAATAATGTATGGATCGTTCAGGAAGTTTTGACCAAAACGTTTACGCGCTTTGTGTCCTAAATGGACATCATTTCTCATTGTTTCTTCTCTACCAAATCTATCGCATGCGTGAGCGCTGTTCGGAAACTCCCTGTATCCGCTTGACCTGTCCCTGCCAGATCTAATGCAGTACCGTGATCCACCGATGTTCTAATAAAAGGTAGACCAAGAGTAATGTTTACTGAACGACCAAAGCCTTTGTATTTTAATACTGGCAACACTTGGTCGTGGTACATGCCTAAAACAGCATCAGCATCATTTAAATATTTTTCATTGAAAATGGTATCTGCCGGCAAAGGGCCGATCAGGTTGATACCTTTTTCTTGTCGAATCTTTTCCAGTGTCGGAGTGATGGTTTCGATCTCTTCACGACCTAAGCAGCCATCTTCGCCAGCATGAGGGTTAAGCCCGCAAACGTAGATGTTTGGTTGCGCGATAGCAAACTTTTCTACAAGGTCTTTATGAAGAATATCGATGATTTTTTCTAATCGCTCTTCGGTGACCGCTTTGGACACATACGCTAAAGGAATATGTGTTGTGACTAGCGCCACGCGTAATCCTTCCGTTGCTAGCATCATGACGACTAGCGGCGTTTGTGACTTCTCGGCGAAAAACTCAGTATGACCACTGAATGCAACACCTGCGCGATTAATCACCCCCTTATGAACAGGGCCGGTGACAATAGCATCAAATTCATCATTCATACAGCCTAAAGCGGCTCTTTCTAGCGTTTTTAGTACATAGTGACCATTCGCTTCGTTGAGCTCGCCTGCGACCGCAGGTTCCGATATTTGGATATGATCAACGATAAGCGTGCCTGCTTTTTGTGCTTTAGGCGCTTCTTCTGGATTGTAATCAGACAGTTGGACTTCAATGCCAAGCTGCTTGGCTCTGTCCATCAGCATATTTTTATCGGCGCAGACGACAATTTGGTGTGCCCAATCTTCCTTCGATAAGGCAAGCACTAAGTCTGGGCCGATGCCCGCAGGTTCCCCTGCGGTTACGACAATTCTACGAATTGTATTAGTTGTCATTGTTGTCATCCACGATTTCAACAAACGCACTTGCGCGTAGCTCTTGCATCCATGCGCCCGCTTCTTCATTAAATTTACGGTTAAATAGAATACGGTAAGCCTTATTCTTCATCGCTGAGTCAGTGCGGTCAACTTGGCGACGATCCAACACTTCAACGATATGCCAGCCATGAACGGTTTTGAACGGTTCGCTGATTGAGCCAACAGGCAGAGTTTCTACTTGGTGTTTAAATTCTGGCACGTACAGATCTGGCGTTTGATAACCTAGCTCGCCGTCTTGCGCTGCCGAGCCAGGGTCTTGGCTGTACTGCGTTGCCAATTGAGCGAAAGTGGCTTCGCCAGCTTTGATGCGGCGTACAAACTCATTCAGTTGCTTCTTCGCCCCTTCATCACTCAGAATCACGGTTGGTTTAATCAAAATATGACGCGCATTTACTTCCGTTACCGCAACCGTTTCTAGGCCTTTTACATCTTCAATTTTTAGGATGTGGAAGCCAACACCACTACGGAATGGGCCAATGATGCTGCCTTTGTTTTGCATTTTGATCTGATCGGCAAAGATGGTTGGCATCTCTTCTTTACGCATCCAACCCCAGTCGCCACCTTGTAAAGCTTTAGGGCCTTTTGAGTAGGTGTAGGCCATCTCCGTAAAGTCTGCACCTTCGTTCAGCTTTTTCGCTAGCGCTTTTGCTTCTGCTTCTACAGCAGACTTTTCTTTGTCGTCAGAGAAGCGCAGTTGAATGTGTCCAATTTTGTATTGAACGGTCGCATTGGTTTCTTGTGATAGTTGCTCAGCAAGGCTGTCGACTTCTGCTGGAAGGATATTAATACGGCGACGAACCAGTGCATTACGGGCTTCTGAAGCGGCAATTTCCTTACGAATTTGTTCGCGGAATTCTGGGTAACTCAAGCCTTCACTTTCTACAGAAGCGGCGAGTTGTTCTACAGATTGTTCATTATTACGTGCGATCTCCGCAATCGCTTGGTTTAAGCGGTTATCGTCAATACGCACACCGATACGGTCTGCTTCTTGGCCTTGCAACGTGTCAATAATCAGCTTTTCAACAACTTGTTCTTTTAACACGCTAGCAGAAGGTAAGCTCTTTCCGCTTTGACGTGCGTTGGCTTGCAGCGTTTTCATCGCTGTTTCGATGTCGCTTTGTAGAATTACACCGTCGTTCACGATGACCGCAACCTTATCGATCTCTACTGGTGCTGCAACCGCTCCGCAAGAGAGTAGGGTCGTGAATAAGATTGATTTCCAAATTTTCATTTAAAATTCCGTCAGTATTTTTTGAATAGGCGTCTTATTCATTTAAGACGCCTATTTCGATTAATTGTTCAGATAGAATGGGCGGCCGTACTTAATCGCGTTGTCAGAACCATCCAGTTCTTTGACTGCAGTGTCTTCACGCTGATTGGTCGCAAAGCCTTGAATACCGAAGTTAACGCTAAAGTTATTTTCGTATTCAGGTGATGCGCCAGTGCTGCCGATAGTTTGGTTTTCCCAACCAAGCAATTGGTTGGCGTAAGTCACACCAATGTACCAACAGTCAGACTGGTAACGCAGGCTCGCTAGCCATTCTAGGTCCGCATTTTCATTTAGGTCGTAGTAGTATTGACCACTTGCAGACCAGTTCGGGTTGAACTCGTAGGCCGCTACAATACCTGCTTGTGAAATGCCTTTACGAGTAATTGTGTCTAGGTTTTCGAGAATGATCGTATCTTCGATGTATTCACGCGTGACGTAACGATAGTTACCCTGAATAAAGCCACCGTTAAATTGGTACTCTAAGGTACTGTTCGCCAACTGCATGGAGCTCAAATCGATATCGTATTGAATTCCACCGTGATAGAACAAGTAATCGTTGTAGTTGAAATCAGCTTCAATCGCCCATGATGAGTAGTTGGTGGTCTCATCCGGAAGATTTGGGCTGTTGCTCAGTTTGGTCTTTTTATCGAAGTAGTAAATCTGACCAAATGAAACGTTAAGACGCTCTTTATAGTCATCATCAAAGAAGCGAGTACTCGCACCGTAGCTTAACTGGTTCGCAGAGGCGATTTTATCAATGCCACTGTACTTACGACTGCGGAATAGCCCGTAGTAGTCGGTTTGTAGCAAGGTGGTATCGTAGTTGTAGATATTGGTTTGATCTTCTTCAGGTACGTACAAGTACTGCAGCTGAGGTTCCAGTGTTTGTGTGTAGCCCTTGATCCAACTCGTGTCTCGCTCCAAGTAAAGTTGCGCATGCGTACGGAACTCGGGGATAACACGAGAAACTTCGTCATCTAACTGGTTTTGTAAGTTTACATCTGTCAGACCCGTTAAGTCTTGAGAGTAGTACGTGGAAAGCACGCGAGCTTCCGTTGTCCACGTTGCCCATGAATTTGAAAGCGGCAATGTAAGCCCTGGTTCAATATGAACACGGGTCGCATTTGGTCGCGCAGCATCGCTCGTATCGAAGCGGCTCACTTGGCTCTTCACGTCAAAGTTGAGGTAATCTCCCCACAATGGCGTGTAGTAGTTCAAGTCTAACTGAGGAAGCAGGCGATAAGGGCGGTTCTCTTCTTTCAATAAGATTTGGAAGTCGCGAACGGTTAACGAGGCATCCCAGAAATCAGAACGATATTGTACTTGTCCTTCTTGAACCAGTTGACCATCTTCACGGTTACCAATATCGGAGTCGAGATCGAGGAAGTAATCAATATCACTCACTTTTGAGTAATCGACTTTGACTATCCACTGTTTATTGATAATACCGTCGTGTTTAACTTGGTAGCCCCAACGAGACTCGTCTTGATATTTACGATCGCTATTGAGGTATTCGCCTTTGATTTCACCATTTCCCCAACCATCTGTTAGGTAGCGGAAATCAGTATCGAGTTTTGTACCACGTTGCTGCATGTAGAGCGTGGTGAGTGTCATGTCATATTGAGGCGCGATGTTCCAATAGAATGGCACCTCGACTTCCATACCATCACTAGAACCATACGATAAAGAAGGGAAGAGGAAACCCGTTTTACGCGTATCTCCAATTGGCATGGTTAGATACGGCACATAGAAAACAGGAACGTCTAACACTTCAAATCGAGGATGGTGCAGCGTCGCCGTCTCTTCATCTTGGTCAACGTCAATACCTGATGCCACTAAACGCCATGAATTGTCGCCTTGAGGACATGATGTAATAGAACCATCTTCGAGTTCATAAACCGACTGACCTGTACGCGCGATGTATGCTGCTGTGCCTCGACCTTGTTGGCAAAGGAACTGATAATCGGTGTTCTCCAGTGAAAACGTGTCTTGGTTGATGTCATTAGTAACACGATCAGATCGAGCTTTGACTTGGCCGTCATTGAAAGTCACGTTGCCTTCGGCAACCACGACGTTGTCTTGTTGGTGCAGCCTTACGCTATCTGCGGTGATTTTCTTCTGGCCTTGGGTGACTTGTACATTACCTGAGTACTGAGCTTTGTCACCATTGATGGCTTGCAGGGTGTCAGCTTCTACCACTACTGGGGTATTAAGAGCGTCCTCCTCGCCACTGGTATCGACCAAACATTGATCTGTGGCGGGCATTTCCTGCACACTATCATGGATATTCGCTTCAGCTTGAGTGGTGGGTACAAACAAGGCGGTGCTGATAGAGGCCGCTAAACATGTGCGGGAGAAATGTTGCATTGAATTGAACTTTCCTGTGTCACTACTACTCGATGGCTATAGGGCTTGTTGTACCCTAGCGTAATAGCCAAATGAATCAACTATAGTCGCATTTATCCCAGCGTATTGATTCACTGTGGCATAATGACGACAAAATAGCTGCAAAGATAAGCAGGCGAAATGGCCTAGCCGAAATAAAACTAATTCCATTATCATAAAGGAAATCGTTGCATCCGGCACTATAAGACCGCCGTCGTCGATAAAAATTCATTGATAGAGAACACATAATGCATATTTTTGGCAAAATTCTGGGTGCCTTTTTTGGCTTGTTACTTGGCGGGCCGCTAGGTTTACTCTTTGGCTTATTTATTGGCCATCAATTCGATAAAGCACGTCGCTTGAGTCAAGCCGGGTTCTCTACTGGCGGCTTTGGAAAAGGGCCGAGCCAAGCTCAGCGCCAAGAAGAATTTTTTAAAGCGGCGTTTGCGGTAATGGGACATGTGGCAAAAGCGAAAGGCCAAGTCACCAAAGAGGAAATCCAACTGGCTTCTGCCATGATGGATCGCATGAATTTGCATGGCGAACAGCGCCGCGCTGCGCAAGATGCGTTTCGTGAAGGTAAAGACAGTGACTTTCCGTTAGAAGACGTTCTTGTTCGTGTGAAAATTTCGACAGCAGGCCGTTTTGACTTGTTGCAATTTTTCCTTGAACTACAAATCTCGGCGGCCTTTGCTGACGGCTCGATTCATCCTAGTGAACGAAATGTGTTACACAAAATAGCACGTGGTTTGGGTTTCTCTTCTGAGCAGCTAGAGCGTCGCTTGCAAATGCAAGAAGCCGCATTCCGTTTCCAAAGCCAGGGTGGTTTTCATGGTCAGCATCAAGGCCAATCTTCTGGTGGTAGCTGGCAACAAGCTTCACAAGCGGATCAACTGGCTGACGCGTACAAAATTCTGGATGTGTCTTCAGATGCCGACAGTAAAACCGTCAAGCGTGCTTATCGTAAACTGATGAACGAGCATCACCCAGACAAATTGATGGCTAAAGGTCTACCACCAGAGATGATGAACGTAGCGAAAGAAAAATCTCAAGAGATTCAAAACGCTTACGATCTGATTAAAAAGGTCAAAGGCTTTAAGTGATTTTGTCAAAATCTAGAAAGTAAAAAGGGCACTTGGTGCCCTTTTTAGCTTTTGGGTTACGGGTGACCAAAAGCGTTGCAAGCTGAACGGTGGCGATAAATTAGTCAGTTTGATTCAAACTCCAATCGTATTCGTACTTCACTTTTCCAGAGAAGTCTTTGTACTGTGGCGCGTACTTTGCGATGTGGTTGAAAACTTGTTTTTCTCCACCAAAGTCCGCTGCAAACCAATCATAAATGGAAGACAGCTGTGCCGTGTTTCCTTGGATAGATACGCCTTTGTTGCTGTTAATAAACGTTCTGGCAGCACTTTCAAGTAAGGCTTCAGTGTTTTCGGCAGTGAATGCTTGAGCTTGTAGGTTAGGGCATCCCAAACTTGCACAATTTACGGCGTAATGCGTTCTTGGGTCATTCCAAATTGGACGCAAAATTCGATGTTCAATATCGTTTAAAGTTAGATCCTTGCCGTTGACCACGACCACATCGTCTCCCCAAGGACCAAAGCTAAATAAGCCACCCAGCTTGGTGATGGATTCGACGGGATAGTTATCCAAAATAAGGTCAACCGTGATGGCGTTGTAAAGGTTCACCCAATAGGCGTATTGCTCTGCTTGGTTGTACTGCAATGGATCGAGTTTTACCAGTCGTCGGATGTACTGCTTTAACTTCGCTTTGTCGGAAGCCGTGACTTTGCTATAGCGGAACAAAGTATTCTCACCTTGTTCAACCAAGTAATTGTCTAACAGTTGTTGCCATTCCTGGTGCGAAATGTGTGTTTGGTTGGCCTGATTCGATTGTTGCCAATACGGCCACAAGTCAGATTTAGGAGCAGCGAACGCCGAGAAAGAAACCAGAGCACACAATAGCAATAACAGACGCTTCATAGAGATACCTTTGAATGAGATATTGTTGATAGTGTAGACCTGTTTAGTGCTTGTTTTCTTTCAGTAATCAGTAATCAGTAATCAGTAATCAGTTATCTGTTGCCTTTATTCTCCGTCATTCCGAGGAGCATAAGCGACAGCAGGAATCTAATCCCCACAAACGCTTGAGTAAAGAAAGTATGAATCTGCACAGTGCACACTCTGGCAGTCGATCCTGCATCACGCTCCTTCGCCGCTGTTCAGGATGACGAATTTCAACAGAGGCGTTCGGTATTCCGTAAGTAAAGCGCTATAAAATCAGTCACCTAAAACATTAAAAGGGCCGACAATTGCCAGCCCTTGATTTGTGTATTTACTAATGCGTTTTAACGCAAGAAGCTTGGGATATTCGCTTCGTATTCCGCAATTTTGTCCTCGTGTTGAAGCGTTAGCCCAATATTGTCTAAACCATTTAACAAACAGTGACGACGGAACTCATCAATTTCAAAGCTGTACTCTTTGCCGTTGGCACGAACCACATTCGCTTCTAAATCGACCTCGACTTCTGCACCTTCATTTGCCTCAACAAACTGGAAGATTTCATCCACTTCTTGTTCAGTCAAACGAACTGGCACCATTTGGTTGTTGATCGAGTTGCCGTAAAAGATATCGGCAAAGCTTGGTGCGATCATCGCTTTTATGCCGTAATCCGCCAGTGCCCACGGTGCGTGCTCGCGAGATGAGCCACAGCCGAAGTTTTCACGAGCCAGCAAGATAGACGCGCCTTGGTAGCGAGGTGCGTTCATCACGAACTCTGGATTTGGTTGTTCGCCAGCATCGTCTAGGAACCGCCAGTCATGGAACAAGTGTTTACCAAAGCCTAGGCGGGAGACCTTTTGTAGGAACTGCTTTGGAATGATGGCATCAGTATCAACGTTCGCTGCATCTAGAGGAACAACTAAGCCTGTGTGTTGTTTAAAGCCTGACATTTGTTTGCTCCTTAGTCTAGTTCACGAATATCTACAAAGTGACCAGCAATTGCTGCTGCCGCTGCCATCGCAGGGCTCACTAGGTGGGTACGGCCATCACGACCTTGGCGACCTTCAAAGTTACGGTTTGAAGTAGACGCACAACGTTCATGTGGACCCAAACGGTCGTTGTTCATTGCTAGACACATCGAGCAACCTGGTAGGCGCCACTCAAAGCCCGCCTCTTTAAAGATGACATCTAGTCCTTCTGCTTCCGCCTGCGCCTTTACTTGCTCAGAGCCAGGAACGATTAGCGCTTGAACGTGAGACGCGACTTTGCGACCTTTCGCCACTTCTGCGGCTGCGCGCATGTCTTCGATACGTGAGTTAGTACAAGAGCCAACGAAGACTTTATCTACGTTGTAATCAGACAATGACTTGCCTGCTTCTAGACCCATGTAAGCCAGAGCTTTTTCTGCCGATGCTTTTTCTACTGGGTCGGCAAAACTTTCTGGGGCTGGGATTGGTTGGTCTACCGCGATAACTTGGCCTGGGTTAGTACCCCAAGTGACTTGTGGTTTGATATCCGCTGCGTTTAGTGTCACGACCGCATCAAACTGAGCATCATCGTCCGTTTTTAATGTCTTCCAGTATTCTACTGCTGCATCAAAGTCGGCACCTTGAGGTGAGAATTTACGGCCTTTGATGTATTCGAACGTGGTTTCATCTGGCGCAATCAAACCGGCTTTCGCACCTAGCTCAATTGCCATGTTACATACGGTCATGCGGCCTTCCATTGAAAGGTCTGTGATCGCTTCACCACAGAATTCAACTACGTAGCCTGTACCGCCTGCTGCTGTGGTTTCACCGATGATGGCTAGCACGATATCTTTCGCCGTGATGCCCGGAGCCACTTTGCCTTTCACTTCGATCTTCATCGTTTTAGCGCGCGCTTGTTTTAGCGTTTGAGTTGCTAATACGTGCTCAACTTCAGAGGTACCAATACCAAATGCTAGCGAGCCAAATGCACCGTGTGTAGCCGTGTGCGAGTCACCACAAACAATCGTCATGCCCGGTAGGGTAATACCAAGTTCTGGGCCCATAACGTGCACAATACCTTGGTATTTATGGTTGATGTCGTAAAGCGTAACGCCAAACTCTTCACAGTTTTTTGATAGCGTTTCCATCTGGATACGCGCCATCTCACCGGATGCGTTGATATCTTTGGTGGTGGTCGAAACGTTGTGGTCCATAGTGGCAAAAGTTTTGCTGACCTGACGCACTTTGCGACCTTTTTCACGCAAGCCGTCAAATGCTTGCGGAGACGTCACTTCATGTACCAAGTGACGGTCGATGTACAAGATAGGGTTTTCCCCTTCTGCTGCGACGGCAACGTGTGCGTCGTAGACTTTTTCGTATAGTGTTTTGCCCATTGCTTCCTTTCCTCGTCGTCCTTGTTATCACAACCATGTTGTAGACTGCGAACGACAGTTATATTTATAAATTCATTCTATTTATGCGTTCAAAATGTACTCAGCAATCTTATCGCCCATTTCAGACGTTGAGAGTGCCGGGTTGTTGCCTGCAAGGTCGCCTGTTAGCTCGCCAACTGAAAGTGCTTTCGACACCGCTGTTTCAATATCTTGTGCTGCGGCTTCTTCGCCAAGGCTATAACGTAGCATCAGTGCTGCCGATAGGATTTGCGCTACTGGGTTGGCGATGTTCTTACCTGCGATATCCGGTGCACTGCCGCCTGCTGGCTCGTACAGACCGAACTTACTTTCGTTAAGGCTTGCTGAAGGCAGCATACCCATTGAGCCAGTGATCATTGCGCACTCATCAGAAATGATGTCGCCGAAGATGTTTGAACACAGCATGACGTCGAACTGTGCTGGGTCTTTGATAAGCTGCATGGTTGCGTTGTCGATGTACATGTGTGATAGCTCGACATCTGGGTAATCTTTCGCGATTTCTTCGACTACTTCACGCCATAGGATTGAACTTTGTAGAACGTTCGCTTTGTCGATTGAGCAAACTTTCTTGCGACGTAGACGAGCAGACTCAAAGGCGATTTTTGCAATACGTTCGATCTCAAAGCGGTGGTACACCTCAGTATCAAACGCTTTTTCTGTCGCGCCTTCGCCTTCACGGCCTTTTGGTTGACCGAAATAGATCCCGCCTGTCAGTTCACGGACCACGACGATATCAAAGCCACGGCCTGAGATGTCTGCACGTAGTGGTGAGAAAGCTTCCAGGCCTGCGTGGATTTGCGCTGGGCGTAGGTTACAAAACAGTTGGAAGTGTTTGCGTAGTGGTAGTAGGGCACCGCGTTCAGGTTGGTCATTTGGTGGCAAGTGTTCCCACTTCGGACCGCCAACTGAACCGAATAGGACTGCATCAGACTCTTCACACGCTTTTACTGTGCTTTCTGGAAGTGGAGAGCCGTGATTATCGATCGCGATGCCGCCTACATCATGCTCGTCACGCTCAAACGCAATACCGTGCTTCTTTTCGATAGCATCCAATACCTTGTGTGCTTGCGCCATTACTTCCGGGCCGATGCCGTCACCGGGTAGGACGGCAATTTTGTATGATTTGTCTGTCATGTTAATCCTTTAAGTTTTCTAATTTTGAGCTTAATTATTTCAACGAGCGTGTTCTTTCCTGAGCCATGCAGCTCGGTTGTTATTACACAGTCGCAATCTTTTTCTGCTTCATTTCTTCGATTTTGTCTGCACGGTGGATGCTATTAATAACGTGCAATAGTGCTTGGCCGGAAGCTTCAACGATATCGGTGGAAACGCCTGTACCGTGGTATTTACGACCTTTGTAGTTGGCAATGATGTCAGCTTGACCCAAACCATCTTCACCTTCGCCTTTCGCGGTTAGGTCGAATTTATCCAGTACGATGTCGTAGCCTGTCACGCGGTAGATACATTGGTATAGCGCATCAACTGGGCCATTACCGACTGCCGCTTCACACATTTCTTCATCGCCACATTGCATTTTGATGCTGGTGGTGGCCATTACGCTGCCCGATTGCACGCTTAGGTAGTTCAGTTTGTAGAAGTCATCTTCTTCACGCAGGTTCGAGAAGTGCATTAGGGCCTCTAGATCGTAATCGAACACTTGGCCTTTGCGGTCGGCAAGTTTCAAGAAGTCCGCGTATAGAGCGTCTAGGTTGTACTCGTCCTCGTTGTATCCCATGGTGTCCATGTGGCTCTTCACGGCTGCGCGACCACTACGGCTGGTTAGGTTTAGTGCTTGGTTTTTAAGGCCAATCGACTCAGGGGTCATGATTTCGTAGGTATTCTTATTCTTTAACATGCCATCCTGGTGGATACCTGAAGAGTGACTAAAGGCATTCGCGCCCACAATCGCTTTGTTGCTCTGAATTGGCATGTTGCATAATTGGCTCACCAATTTACTGGTGCGGTGAATTTCATCATGTTTGATGCCAGTGTGAACACCCAAGAACTCTTGACGTGTCTTGATGATCATTGCGATCTCTTCAAGAGAACAGTTACCTGCTCGCTCACCAATGCCATTGATGGTGCCTTCTATCTGACGTGCACCGGCTTGAACGGCGGCAATAGAGTTGGCAACTGACATCCCCAAGTCGTCGTGACAGTGAACGGAGATGATCGCTTTATCAATGTTTGGAACGCGGTTGAAAAGGGTTTGAATAATGCCACCAAACTCGCTTGGTACTGTGTAGCCAACGGTATCTGGAATGTTGATTGTGCTCGCACCTGCATTGATGGCAGCTTCTACCATGCGACATAGGTTGTCGATAGGAGTACGACCTGCATCTTCACAAGAAAACTCGACATCATCGGTGTAGTTACGCGCATGTTTAACGGCGTTGACCGCCATTTCAAGTACATCGTCGTAGCTGCGGCGTAGTTTGTCTTCTACGTGAATGGTGGAAGTGGCTAAAAACGTGTGAATACGGAATTGGTCGGCCACTTTTAATGCTTCAGCGGCGGCATCAATATCTTTCGCAACGGCACGCGAAAGGGCACAAACTCGACTGTTTTTGATGTTTTTTGCAATGGTTTGTACCGACTCGAAATCACCAGGTGAAGAGATTGGGAAGCCAGCTTCGATAACATCAACGCCGAGTCTTTCCAGCGCATAGGCAATTTGCAGTTTTTCTTTAACCGTCAAGCTTGCTGACAACGCTTGCTCGCCATCACGCAATGTGGTGTCGAATATAATGACCTGATCGTTCATGTTTGCTTCCTTCCTGATTTCTGCACTTTCGTGCAAGTTAATCGTTTACTTCCAGTATTTAGATATAAAAAAACCCGCATTCTCATGCGGGTTCTTAGAAATTGGTGTGGTTATTTTTCTTCCACAGCCTACCCGCGCGAACTGGTCACGATCAGGAGGAGGCTAAGCAGAATAGAAAAATGAGCTGACATAGTTGTTAAGCTTTCCACATAATTAAGTTAACAAATTAGTACCGCACTCCATGAAGCGCGTCAACCCTAAAGTCGATTTTTTATTCATATCGGATGAGTCTTTTCGTTTGCTTGAAAAAAATGATGCACTAAGTGAAACGACATGATGCGATAGAAACGTGCTAGAAGAAGTAAGTTCTCATCAAGTTTGCGACGTTTCATTACCAAAACAAGCATCGGGATTGCGACTTGTCACACAAAGGTCCGAATTGTTTGGCAAAAGTTTTGAATGACCATTTATAGTAGTGCAGTTGCACTAGGTAAAAAGAAGGGTTAGGGAAAGAATGAGGTTAACAAAACAATTTGGACGTTCAGCCATAGTATTTACTCTGGTCAGCTTGTCGGGTTGTCAGCTGTTTCAATCGCAGACCTATGTGGAAGTGGCTTCCCCCGTTGTTATGAATGATCACTCGCAGAGCGTCATGGTTATCAATGATCAAATGGATCGATTTTTGAGTTATGAGGGACGCGAATCGTTCTTGAATCAGATGCTTGTTGCTCTTGAGTCGGACAGTCGAGATAAATTTAAAGGCAAAGATCCGGAAACCTATTCGTGGTGGAAGATCCGAGTGCAACCTAGTGAGAAACAACAAGCGGAAGTCTTCCGACCAACAGCTGACGGTGTGGATATCTCAAACCCCGTTGAGTTTATGGATGTCTCCTATCGCTCTAAGACCACATTAAACCTGCGATCCAAGCCGAGCCTAGAAGGAGAAAAGCTTGGCGTGTTATCGAAAGGGGAAGTTTTTAATGTGTTGGCAAAAGTGGTGGATCAACCTTGGTTTCTTGTTGAACAGAAAGGCGTGATAAAAGGTTACGTCCATAAGGATTATGCGCGCAGCAATGTGGTAAATCGTGACATTCTTTCTACACAGCCTAATCCTCTTTTAGAGTCTGCTTCGAGCACAACTGAGCAAACGGGCATAGAGCATGAACTGTCAGGAAATTACACTTGCCGCTCCCTTAGCTACGAGCTGACAAAAGATGGCGACATGACGATGGGCTCTTTGCGCGCCTGCCGTAAGAAGAGAAAAGTCTGGTATATCGATACGCCTCAACCGCAGCAAGCAAACCCTTCTTAAGCGTTCTCTCCTATGATTGTGCTCAATAGATAGATTATTGGGCACACTCTAATTTGGCATTTGTCATTAATTGTCCAAACTCCCGTCATGCAGTTGTCACCTAAACCTCCTACTTTTCACACAACGGCGTTGTCAAAGTAAGGAAAGGCCACATGCGAACCATAGAGACAATTACACAGCCAATTGCAACCATTGCTAAGTTTGATTTAGCGCTCTCTAGTGTTTGTCTTAAGCACCGTTTTAATCAGCAAGTTGCCAACATCAGTAAAGGAGTCTCCCACAGTGGTGACGGACATCTGTACTTGGTGCTAGGTTTATTAGCTTGGTATTTAGATAAAGAGCAGGGAGTTTGGTTTTTACTGGCGGGTTTACTTGCTTTTGCCATCGAGTTGCCAATTTATTGGACGCTGAAAAACAGTTTTAAGCGTCGTCGCCCTGAAGAACTCAGTGCACTCCTTCCTGCTTTTATTACCCCCTCTGATCGCTACAGTCTTCCTTCAGGACATACCGCCGCTGCGTTTGTCATGGCGACGCTGATTGATCATTTCTATCCGAGCCTAGGCGTTGCTGCATTCTTTTGGGCAAGTTTAATCGGAACTGCGCGAATCTTATTGGGGGTGCACTTTTTTACCGATGTCATCATTGGTGCACTGCTAGGTAGCCTTTGTGGTGGCTTAGCGATTGCGATGCTGGGAGGCTAATTGATGAAAATCTTATACGGTGTTCAAGGTACAGGAAACGGACATATTGCGCGTGCGAGGGCGATGAGTCATGCGTTTAAAGAGCACGATGTTGAGGTCGATTTTTTGTTTTCTGGACGAGCGCCTGAAAAGTACTTTTCAATGGAAGCGTTTGGCGATTATCAGACTCGCCGAGGCTTCACCTTTATCACTGAAAAAGGTTCAGTGAACTATGCGAAAACAGCATTGAGTAACAATTTAGTGCAATTTTGCAAAGAAGTTAAACAGCTTGATTTGTCGTCCTATGATCTTGTGCTCAATGATTTCGAGCCTGTTACGGCATGGGCGGCAAAACAACAAAATAAGCCGTCGATTGGTATCAGTCATCAAAATGCTTTCCGTTATCCAGTGCCGTTAAAGGGAGCGAGTTGGTTAGACAAATCCGTCATTGAATACTTTGCGCCTTCTCAACACCACCTTGGTTTGCATTGGCATCATTTTGATCAACCTTTGCTACCACCGATAGTGCATACCGTCGATAGCCAAGCGGAAAATGACGATTTTGTTTTGGTGTATCTACCGTTCGAATCGATTGAAGACATCTTTGATTTATTGTTCCACTTTAATCAACAAGCGTTTATCTGTTATCACCCCGATGTGATCGAATGTGAGCAAGTGGAAAACATAGAATTACGCCCTTTATGCCACAGCAACTTTCAGCATCATTTACATCGCTGTAGTGGTGTCATTGCCAATGGTGGATTCGAGCTCCCTTCGGAAGCTCTGTCTCTAGGAAAAAAATTATTGCTTAAGCCACTCGCAGGTCAGTTTGAGCAACAAAGCAATGTCGCGACCTTAGAAGACTTAGGACTTGCGATGTCGATGGAGAACTTAGACATTTCCGCAGTACGCCAGTGGCTAAAGGAGCAACAAGCCGAAAGTGTGAAATACCCAGATGTTGCTCAGGCCATTGTCCATTGGGTATTGCAAGGCGCGTGGGATTCACAAGCGGAGTTATCCAAACAGTTGTGGGAGCAAGTTGATTTCCCAAGTTACGTGTCGAACATTTAAGTACGTTGTTCTAAGTACATTGTTCCTTCCTATTTTTGACACGATTTTGTTGCAGCCTTTCAATCTAGAAGGCTGCATTTTTATTCTTTCTCTTTCATTTCTATTCAATGTGTATTTGCTGATAATTTGACTGATAAGTGCAAATTTCACTCAGAGATATAGTCGTCATTTGTTGGTTTGCTCTCGACCAATAACTGAGGTAAATGCATGCATGTGGTGACCATCCGTCTCATCAATTTGCTAAATACTTCCTCAAAGAATGCGCTTTTACGTGTTTTATAGTTTTTTATGTTTTTATCAAGTTGTTGTTATTTAAAGGGTAAATACCTAATCGGCTAAAATTTACTGATTAAATATCAATCTAGTTGCGAAACCGCAATCGATTAGTTGATAGTACAGTTCGAGCCGGAAGTATCCGGACAGCAAATATAATAAAAAGTTAGGTTATCTATTCGTAAAATGATTCGAATCCAGCCGCCGTCTTTTGTGCGAGATGGGATTCTATTCGTTATGAATTTAATGAACAAAGTTGACGATTACAAAAGAGGCGCACTCAATGTTAGAGAAGAAAGATGCGATGAGCGCAATTGCTAGCTACCGTATGGAAAGCACTTTGCGTGGTGTAGATTTAAACCTACTGACTGTATTTGATGCTGTGATGCAAGAGCAAAATATTACTCGTGCAGCACATAACTTAGGCATGTCTCAGCCGGCAGTAAGTAATGCCGTGGCACGCCTAAAAGTGATGTTTAACGACGAGCTGTTTATGCGTCAGGGCCGTGGTATTCAGCCAACGCAACGTGCTCGTCAATTGTTTGGTCCAATTCGCCAAGCATTACAGCTGATTCGTAATGAACTTCCTAGCTCCGTATTCCAACCAGAATCTTCGACTCGCTTATTTAAGCTGGCGATTTGCAGTCCTTGTGACATGCGTTTTGCTCCGAAGATCATGGCAAAAGTGAATCAACAAGCACCAAACGTTCAGCTTCACCTAGATGCAGAATTTGACCGTCTGTTGTCTGAGCGTATGCGCTATCAAGAAATTGATTTCGTGATCGATTATGCTCGCTTTGATGAGCAAGGTTTCTCAAGTACTGAAATCTTCAAAGATGAATTAGTGGTTATCGCGTCAAAAACACACCCACGCATTCAAGGTGGTGTAACGGCCGAGCAACTGCTTAACGAAAAACATGCGAAGTTATCGAAAGTGCACGGTCAACGCAGCTTCTCAGAACAAGCATATCGTGAACTGGATTGCCAAGCCGCGTACGAAGGCTCTAGTCTAAGCAACCTACTATATGTGGTAGGTCAATCTGAGCTTGTGACTATCGCGCCACGTTGGATGGCCGAAAATGCGGTAAACAGCGATCAGCTGCAAATTCTAGACTTCCCATTTGCAAACAAGGAAATCAGCGGCTTCTTAAGCTGGCATGAATCAAGTGAAAAAGATAAAGGCCACATTTGGCTGCGCGATCAACTGATGATCACTTGTGGTGAAGTGGTTGCCGCAAAATAAGATGACGTTTGGTCTTATCGGTTAAGACCATATTGGTAATCATCAATTTTTACAATTCATTGGTCCCCGAGAGATTTTTGTCTCTCGGGGCTTTTTGTTTTAGCAATCAACAATCGAAACAGTAAGTTAAATAGAGTAATCATTCAGCAGTTTTGGGTATGTTCGCGACGTATAAGTGATAGTTGTCTCTTATTAGTGATAAGTTTGATACTGGTCAGTTGCGTTTTAGCAAGCCGTGAGTACACTTGTTCGCTCAATTAGCTTACGCCTGTAAGCCAAAAGGTAAGTAAAAGAATGGCCAAGTTAGATTTTCATATCGTTAAACGTATTCGTGAACAAATTGCGAACGGTGGTACACGCGTTGCACTCAAGCATAAAGTGGGTGAGGAATGGCAAGGTATTACGTGGACGCAATTTGGTCAGCAAGTTGATGCTTTATCACTTGCACTTTTGGCTCAGGGATTAGGAGTCCAAGATAAAATCGGCATTTTCTCGAACAACATGCCGCAATGGACGATTGCTGATATTGCAGCGCTACAACTACGCGGCGTAACAGTACCTATTTACCCAACCAATACCGCCGCTCAGTCGGCGTACATCATTGACAACGCAGACGTCAAAGTGCTGTTTGTTGGTGAGCAGCCACAATTTGACGCAGCAGTGAGCATTTTCGACCAGTGCGAGCAGTTAGAGCTCATTGTTGCCATGTCTGATGATATCGAACTTGGCGAGCATGATTTCGTTATCTCTTGGCAAGCATTTGTCGCCAAAGGCGATACCACATACCAAGTTGAATTAGACGCACGTTTAGAGCAAGCAAAGGAAGATGATCTACTTACGCTGATCTACACCTCGGGCACAACAGGCCAACCAAAGGGTGTCATGTTGGACTACGCAAACATTGCGGCGCAATTGGAAGGGCACGATCAACGTTTGAGCCTTTCTCAAAGTGATGTGTCATTGTGTTTCCTTCCGCTGTCACACGTATTTGAACGCGCTTGGACCTTTTATGTGTTGTACAAAGGGGCGACCAACTGCTATTTGCAAGACACCATGCAGGTACGTGATGCACTGAGCCAAGTGCAACCTACCGTGATGTGTGCCGTGCCGCGTTTCTATGAGAAGATCTTCTCTGCGATTCACGAGAAAGTGTCTCGCGCGCCAATTCATCGCAAGATCATGTTTACTTGGGCTGTGAACATGGGCGCAAAAATGGCCGCTTGTCATCAAGAAAAACGTCAGCCATCGCTCATGCTGCGCAAGTCATATGCCCTGGCGGATAAATTGGTTCTGAGCAAGCTGCGAGCGTTACTTGGTGGACAAATCAACTTTATGCCGTGTGGCGGTGCAAAGTTAGATGAAACCATAGGCCGATTCTTCCACGCGATTGGTATCAATGTGAAGTTAGGTTACGGCATGACTGAAACCACGGCGACAGTATCGTGTTGGGATGATAAGTGCTTTAACCCAGACTCTATTGGTATGTCGATGCCTGGCGCGCAAGTGAAGATCGGTGAGAACAACGAGATTCTGGTGCGTGGTCCAATGGTGATGCGTGGCTATTACAAAATGCCAGAAGAGACCGAAAAGACCTTTGATGAGCACGGTTTCCTAAAAACTGGCGATGCGGGTTACATTGATGAAAATGGCAATTTGTTCATTACTGATCGTATCAAAGAATTGATGAAAACCTCTGGCGGTAAATACATCGCTCCGCAAATGATTGAAGGTGCGATTGGTAAAGACCACTTCATCGAGCAAATCGCGGTTATCGCGGACACGCGTAAGTTTGTCTCGGCGCTGATTGTGCCGTGTTTTGATTCTCTTGAAGAGTATGCGAAAGAGCTGAATATCAAGTATCACGATCGCGTTGAATTGATTAAGCATCACCAAGTGGTCGAAATGCTTGAGAAGCGTGTTAACGATCTCCAAAAAGAGTTGGCAAAGTTTGAACAGGTGAAGAAGTTTAAACTGTTACCAAGAGCTTTCTCTATGGATGATGGTGAGTTAACGCCAACTCAAAAACTGCGTCGTAAAGTCATCAATGACAAATACCAAGATGAAATTGAAGAAATGTATAAGGAAAAGTCAGAGAAAAAGTAACTTAAGCTGACTTAGATTTTATATTGATGAAAAAATCCCCAGTGATGATATTGCGCATTACTGGGGATTTTTGTTTGTGTTGATTCTTTCTATTTTGCTCACCAAATACAGCTATTTAGCACCCTATACTTAAAAGGTTCTGAAATAATGTTCTTTTTTTGAACGTTAAATTTTTAGGTTGTACTGTGAAATAAGGTATGTGTGGCTGCTATTCCTACTAACATTCTAATTACTAGCATCTTGTTTAAAAAGTAGACCAATCTCTCATTAGACCCGTTGATAATAAAACGTTACATTTGTTGGGTAACCTTGCGGGATGTTATGACGAACGCAAGACATAGCCGAAAACGTGGAAGTATTTCGATTAGGCTACGAATAAGACCTAGACTATGTAAAACCAGACCAATCCGTTGACCTTACGGTGAGGAAACTGGCTAAGGAGAGCAATTATGACAGCAATGTTGTCAGGCGCAGAGATGGTGGTTCAATCTCTGATAGAAGAGCACGTAGAGCAGATCTTTGGCTACCCAGGTGGCTCCGTTTTGGATATCTACGATGCACTGCATGCCAAAACCGATCAAATCAAACACGTACTTGTAAGGCATGAGCAAGCCGCCACTCATATGGCAGATGGTTACGCTCGCGCTACCGGTAAACCGGGTGTCGTACTGGTATGTTCAGGTCCGGGCGCGACCAATACCATTACTGGTATTGCCACGGCTTATATGGACTCCATCCCAATGATCGTTATTTCGGGTAACGTACCTAATAGCCTAATTGGTAATGATGCTTTCCAAGAATGTGACATCGTTGGTGTCTCTCGCCCAGTGGTCAAACACAGCTTTTTAGTGAAAAAAGCGGAAGATATTCCTGAAACGATCAAGAAAGCGTTTTATATCGCGACCACAGGTCGACCTGGTCCAGTAGTTATTGACTTGCCGAAAGATGTAATGAATCCGCAAATCAAACTGCCTTACCAATACCCAGAAACGCTTTCAATGCGTTCTTACAAGCCGACGACGTCGGGTCATAAAGGCCAGATTAAAAAAGCCCTTAAATCGCTATTAGAAGCGAAAAAGCCAGTGCTTTATATCGGTGGTGGTGCTGTGATTTCTGGCGCTCATGAACATATTTTAGAGCTCTCCGACAAGCTGAACCTTCCAGTAGTCAGTACGTTGATGGGACTAGGCGCATTCCCTGGAACGCACAAAAACTCACTGGGCATGCTGGGTATGCACGGTACTTACGAAGCCAATATGGCGATGCATGAAGCGGATCTCATTTTTGGTATCGGTGTGCGTTTTGATGATCGCACGACGAACAACCTTGAAAAATACTGCCCAAACGCAAAAGTCATGCATATTGATATCGATCCATCATCGATCTCGAAAAACGTGAAGGTGGATTTACCTATCGTCGGCTCTGCGGAAAAAGTGCTTACAACCATGCTTGGCCTGCTGGCAGAGCAAGAAGGTGGGAACGATGAAGATGCTGTCACCGCATGGTGGGATGACATTCAAGTGTGGCGTGACCGCAACTGTTTGGCTTATGAGAAGTCACCAGAGCGAATTAAGCCACAGCAAGTGATTGAAACCTTGCACAAGCTGACCAATGGTGATGCGTATGTTGCTTCTGATGTGGGTCAGCACCAGATGTTTGCAGCACTTTACTACCCATTTAACAAACCACGCCGTTGGATCAACTCGGGTGGATTGGGCACTATGGGATTTGGCCTTCCGGCTGGTATGGGTGTTAAGTTTGCCATGCCACAAGAAGAAGTCGTGGTTGTTACGGGCGATGGCAGTATTCAAATGAATATCCAAGAGCTTTCGACAGCCATGCAATACGACATTCCAGTGAAGATCATCAACCTAAACAACCGCTTCTTAGGCATGGTAAAACAGTGGCAAGACATTATTTATCAAGGTCGTCACTCTAATTCTTACATGAGTTCTGTTCCTGATTTTGCAGCGATTGCAGAAGCTTATGGTCACGTCGGTATTCGTATCGAAACGCCTGATCAGCTCGAAGAAGGGCTACAAAAAGCGTTGGATATGAAAGATCGTCTGGTGTTTGTGGACATCAACGTAGACGAAACCGAACACGTATACCCGATGCAAATCAAAGGTGAGGGTATGGATAAAATGTGGCTAAGCAAAACGGAGAGAACTTAATATGAGACACATTATTTCATTGCTATTGGAAAACCAACCGGGTGCGTTGTCTCGTGTTGTTGGCTTGTTCTCTCAACGTGGTTACAACATTGAATCTTTGACGGTATCACCGACAGATGATGAAACGCTGTCGCGAATGAACATTACCACGACGTCTGATGAGATGCAGTTGGAGCAAATTCAGAAGCAGTTACACAAATTGATCGATGTGTTGAAAGTACAAGAAGTCACCGAGTATGAACACATCGAACGTGAACTGATGATGGTGAAAGTGAAAGCCAGCGGTTTTGCACGAGCAGAAGTGAAACGGACAGCGGACATCTTCCGTGGCCAGATCGTGGATGTCACTGCAGCTCAATACACGGTACAACTTGCGGGCACGAGTGAAAAGTTGGATGCCTTCATTCAAGCGATATCTGAAGTAACTGAAGTCGTCGAAGTTGCTCGTAGTGGGGTAGTGGGCATTGCCCGAGGTGAGCGCGCACTCAAACCGTAATTGTCTAATCGCATATAGAAAAGCCACTTAATCTAAGTGGCTTTTTGTTTAGAAAATAACAATTAATGATATAATTGTCGTTTTAGTAAGCATTATAGGCAGTAGACGCGTGAAAATACCTAAGCGAGTCGGCACATTGTTGGCGACAGCACTATTTTTTAGTGCGCTCACTGCAGTTTACTATTATCAGAAATATCTGACGTTATTAGAGAGTAACGTTGAGAATACCGCTCAAGAAGCATTACACCAACTAGCTTATACTGGTCGCGAATACAACAATATTCAGGATCAAATTGAGACGATCAGCGATCTTCTCGGTCACAGCCAAAGTCTTTACGACTATCTACGTCAGCCGAACCGAGTCAACCTTTCTATCTTAGAAGATATGTGGATCTCGGTTGCGATCAACCAAAAGCTATATAAACAAATTCGTTTTCTTGATATTACCGGTCAGGAAAAAGCACGGATTAATTACGATTTCAAAACGGGTATCGCTGCACCCGCCCTCAAATTACATGACAAGTCAGAGCGGGATTATTTTCATTACGCGCAAGGTTTAGGTAATGATGAAATTGCATCGTGGGGGATTGAGCTGGAGCGAGAAAATGGTGAGCTTGTTTACCCTTATAGCCCTTCATTGCGTATTCTGATGCCGATTTCTCTCAATGGGAAACGCGAAGGGTATCTTGTTCTTAATGTTGATATTGAGTATTTATCTTCTCGACTCAACTACTCACCGGTGCGGGATTTTCATATTGAGTTAATTAAAAGTGATGGTTTTTATATCGCGAGTCCTAAGTCATCACGCTTGTACGGCAATATTATCCCAGCTCGTTCTCAATTTAATTTTGGCCGGATGTACCCCAACATTTGGCGCACGATGATCTCAGAAGTTTCGGGCTATGAGTACAACGGCTCGAATTTGATTGCGTATAGCACGATCCAATTTGTTTCTAGTGAACCACTTCATCTGGTGATTGATCTCACGAATGAGCAATTACTATCTCGATCTCAGCGAGATATTGATGACTTAATCCAAGAAGCGTTTTTTGTATTAAGTTTGGTGTTTGGTTTTACTTTACCAACGACCGCGCTAGCCCTGCACTATCGACGTCATAGTATGGAATCGAAGTTAGCTCGGGCTGCACTTGATGGCATGACTGCGGTGATGATCTCAGATGCGTCGCATCGAATCATTATGGTGAACCAAGAATTTGAAAACATGATGGGCTATTCCACCAAGCATACTCAAGGCTGGAATGCGCATAATCTAATTTTCTTACCGGAAGATCTCGAGTCGACCCTCAATATTTGGAATAAGCTTGCGAACGAGCACGTTTGGGAAGGTGAGGTTCGTTGTCGAACCAAGTTTAATCACGTATTTACCGCCATTATGCGCATTCAGGCAAACTTAACCAAGTCAGGTAAAGTGAGCTATTACATCACGTCGCTGGTGGATATTTCCGAGCAAAAAGAGCTGGAAGAAAAGCTACGCAACCTCAGTGAAAAAGATGGTTTGACGGGCTTGTGGAACCGCCGAAAATTTGAAGAGCAATTAGCGCAATACGCCGGGATTATTGAGCGTTATCCTGACAGTCCCCCAGCGTGTTTGGCGTTGTTTGATATTGACCACTTTAAGCGCATTAACGATGAACTTGGGCACGATGAAGGGGACAAAGTGATTTGCAGTGTCGCTGAGACTCTTCTTAAAGAGGTGCGCAGTACTGACTTTGTGTCTCGTGTCGGTGGTGAGGAATTTGCGGTGATCATGCCGCATACCACACTCGAAGAAGCAGAAGTTGTATTGAACCGGTTACGTGTGGCGGTTCAACTGCGCAGTGATAGAGCGATTACCGTTAGCGCCGGGTATAGTGATTTAACCTCCGATCGCACGCGTACTTATAAATGTGCTGATATTGCCTTGTATGAATCCAAAAGTGCAGGGCGTAACTGCGTATCGCTATGCCATAGTTTCGATGATATTGCTTAGCTCTTTTTCAAAAACAAAAAATCGGGGATGGACCCCGATTTTTATGCTTATTTTAGCCTCAGCGTTATTCGCTAGCCAGTATGCGATATTGGTTGTCGATGGCCGCTTCGATACACTGCATTGACTGTCTCAAATAACGCTCTAGATAACCTAAAGCATCCTGGCTCTTTTTATCTAACGACGTCTTCATCAGCATTTCTTGTTCATCGATATTACAGTGCCCTGGGTTTCCAGTACCTAACATTTGCATAGCAAAATATTGGTAACGCTTAATTTGCGTGAGTAGATCGCGGAAAAAACCAAACATATTGGCAGAGCCAGCGCCTTCAAACAGCGCAGTAAGAAACTGATTATGGCGTTCTTCCCATTCCTTCCAGCAAAAGCTTTCGCCAGATTTAGAGCGGGATAACTTGTGATAAGCGGTTAGGACGTCCAGTTCCCAATTTTCATCGCCAATCACAATTGCTTTATTTAGTAGGCATGCAGAGACCATTTGTAGGCTCTCGTACAAGTCATTCAACTCATCTTTACATACAGGTGCAACCCAGCAGCCTTTTTGCGGCTCGAGTTTGACGTATTTGCTCCACGATAACTGCACCAAAGCTTCGCGAATGGGTGACGCTCCTACGTTGTACTTCTCTTTGAGTTCCGCAACCACGAGTTTTTGACCCGGTTTAAGCACGCCATCGAGAATATCCTGACGGATCATTTTTGATACTTTGTCGGTAAGAGTGGGACTGGACACATACACCTCATAGAAATTTTAATCGTGACGACAAAATTAAACAGTACGCAATTCTGCGCATGGTGAATGATACAGTTAGGCTATTATTAGAGCAAGAAAGCCATATAAAAAAAGAGGGCATAAGCCCTCTTTATCAATCAACTGAAGTATGAGAAGTTCAGTCTTATAGTACGTGTACAGAAGCTGTGTTCGTAGTACCTGAAGCGACTAGAGCACCAGAAACCATCACTACGATGTCGCCTTTGTTACCTAGACCAGATTCTAGAGCAAGCTCTTTACCTGCTACGTAGAATGCGTCAGTGCTTTCGATAGAATCAACAACAACTGGCGTCACACCTTTAGTTAGAACAAGTTGTGCTGCTGTTTTCTTGTTTGTTGTTAGTGCTAGGATGTTTGCAGTTGGGAAGTATTTACGTACTGAACGTGCAGATTTACCACCTTCAGTTGCAACAACGATAAGTGGAGCAGCCAGTTTCTCAGCTGTGTCTACTGCGCCTTTACATACTGCTTCAGTGATGCGTAGACGTGGGCTGTCTAGACGAGAACCTAGCTCAGCTTTTAGCGCTGAATCAGTTCGGTTCGCGATTTGAGCCATGATAGTTACCGCTTCAACTGGGTACTTACCTTTCGCTGTTTCACCAGAAAGCATTACTGCGTCAGTACCGTCCATTACTGCGTTAGCAACGTCGCCTGCTTCCGCACGAGTAGGACGTGGGTTGTTGATCATAGAATCAAGCATTTGAGTTGCAGTGATAACCATCTTACGTGCACGGTTACACTTCTCGATCATCATTTTCTGAGCGAAGATTACTTCTTCAGCTGGGATTTCAACACCTAGGTCACCACGAGCAACCATGATGCCGTCAGAAAGCTCTAGGATCTCGTCGAAGTTATCAACACCTTCTTGGTTTTCGATCTTAGAGATGATGTGGATGTTCTCGCCGCCGTTTGCCGCTAGAACTTCACGGATTTCTTGAACGTCAGAAGCTTTACGGATGAAAGAAGCTGCTACGAAGTCAACGCCTTGCTCACAACCGAACTTAAGGTCGTTCTTATCTTTTTCAGATAGAGCAGGTAGGTTTACAGAAACGCCAGGAAGGTTCACACCTTTGTTCTCGCCTAGTGCACCGTTGTTAAGTACTTTACATTTAACTTCTGTTTCAGTCTTAGAGATAACTTCCATCTCGATTAGACCGTCGTCGACTAGGATAGTGTTACCTACGTTTAGGTCTGCTGCGAAACCTGCGTAAGTTACTGCAACTTTATCTTTGTTACCTACAACTGAAGTGTCAGTTGTGAAAGTGAATTCTTGACCAGCTACTAGATCAACGTCGTTACCGCCTTCTAGCTTAATAGTGCGGATTTCTGGACCTTTAGTATCTAGAAGAATTGCTAGTGGTTTGCCAGTAGCTTCCATTACTTTACGGAAGTTCGCGATACGAGTGCCGTGTTCTTCGTAGTCACCGTGAGAGAAGTTAAGACGCATTACGTTCATGCCTGCGTTCACTAGCTCAGTTAGCTTCTCTACAGATTCAGTTTTAGGGCCAATCGTACATACGATTTTGGTCTTTTTCATGGAAGATACTCTCCGGTAAGTATAGTTACAATTTGAAAGTCGGTTGTTTACTCTGAAGTTAGGGCGTTATTGATGACATTTAGTGCCTGTCACCCACCGATTTTTCGCCTCATTATCAGTACTTCAGATTCTGAAAGTCTTTCACCAAGTTTAGTCATTTTATGACTAAAAGATCGGCGATTTTGGTTACCTTTTTGTGACTAATCCCACTTTATATGCAGAAAGTTGCAAAAAAATAGCCTTCAATTCTGTAATTTTTTTTCTTTTCGGTGGCGAATTCTACCACTGAATGAATCCAATATCACTGTTTAAGAATTGTCTTAGGACAAGGTTTTATCGAGAAATATTAATTTTTTGGATCGAAATAAATGGACTTAAAAGTTTCGGTTTGACTATAATAAGTTTCACATCGAAACTTAAGTTCAAAACGTAAATGTCGAAACGAAACACTCAACTAAGAAGACACGCCATTTCTAACTTGGTTTCTGAGCTAGGAGAAGTCAGCGTTGACGAACTCGCTCAGAAATTCGAAACCTCAGAGGTCACGATTAGAAAGGATTTAGCTTCTTTAGAGAAAAATGGCCAACTTCTACGCCGCTACGGCGGTGCGATTGCTATCCCAACCGAAGTCATTCACGAAGAATTGAGCGCTAATGTTTCGACTCGAAAGCTAAACTTGGCAAAAGCAGCGGCATCACTGATTCGAGACCATAATCGCATAGTGATCGACAGTGGCAGTACTACGGCTGCGTTGATTCAACAGTTGAATGACAAACGTGGCTTAGTTGTCATGACCAACTCGTTGCATGTTGCTAACGCCCTTAATGAATTAGAGAGCGAACCAACACTGCTGATGACTGGCGGGACTTGGGATACGCACTCAGAATCTTTTCAAGGCAAAGTAGCCGAATCTGTATTACGAGCTTACGATTTTGACCAGCTATTTATCGGTGCGGATGGCATCGATCTCGAACGCGGCACCACAACGTTTAATGAATTGGTTGGTTTGAGTAAGGTGATGGCGGAAGTGTCGCGCGAAGTGATCGTCATGATCGAATCGGAAAAAATCGGTCGTAAGATCCCGAATTTAGAGCTCGCTTGGCATCAAATTGATGTGCTAGTGACGGATGCTGATATTCAGCAAGAACACAAAATACAGATTGAACAACATGGCGTGAAAGTTATTTGCGCCTAATCTAATAATGTAATCAGTTTCATATTTCACTTCCCTCTGAATACAGGCCTTTGCTTGCTGCCTCTATCTGAAACATGGCTAGGGAAGAACAAAACTACAAACGGAGATAAACACATGTGTGGAATCGTAGGTGCAGTAGCACAACGAGATGTTGCAGAAATTTTGGTTGAAGGTCTACGCCGCTTAGAGTACCGCGGTTACGACTCTGCTGGCGTTGCTGTTGTTGATGGCGAGTCAAACCTAACGCGCGTTCGTCGCTTGGGTAAAGTGCAAGAACTGGCTGATGCAGTAGAAGAAGCAAAAGTGATCGGCGGAACGGGTATTGCACACACTCGCTGGGCGACGCACGGTGAACCATCTGAAGTTAATGCACACCCACATATGTCCGGCGATATTGCTGTTGTACATAACGGTATTATCGAAAACCACGAAGAGCTTCGTGAATTGCTTCAATCTCGTGGTTACGTGTTTGAATCTCAAACGGATACAGAAGTTATCGCACACATGGTTGAGTGGGAACTTCGCACTTCAGAAACGTTACTAGAAGCAGTACAAAAAACAGCAAAACAACTTGAAGGCGCATACGGCACGGTAGCGTTGGATCGCAAAGATCCTTCACGCATCGTAGTTGCACGTTCAGGCAGCCCGATCGTAATTGGTTTTGGTGTGGGTGAAAACTTCCTGGCTTCTGACCAACTTGCGCTACTGAATGTAACGCGCCGTTTCATGTACCTAGAAGAAGGTGATGTGGCAGAAATCACTCGCCGTGAAGTTACTGTCTTTGACGCAACGGGCGAGCTGGTTGAGCGTGAAATCGTAGAATCTAACGCAGAACATGATGCTGGCGATAAAGGCCAATACCGCCACTTCATGCAAAAAGAAATCTATGAGCAACCTAAAGCGTTGATCAACACAATGGAAGGCCGTATCACGGCAGACTCTGTTGTAACTGATGCGATCGGTGTGCATGCGGCTGACATTCTAAGCAAAGTAGAACACGTACAAATCGTTGCGTGTGGTACGTCTTACAACGCAGGTATGACAGCGCGTTACTGGTTTGAAGACATTGCTGGCGTGAGCTGTGACGTAGAAATCGCCTCTGAGTTCCGTTACCGCAAGTTTGTGACGCGTCCAAACAGCCTATTGATCACGTTGTCTCAGTCTGGTGAAACCGCCGATACGCTAGCAGCACTTCGTCTTGCGAAAGAAAAAGGTTACATGGCGGCGATGACTATTTGTAACGTAGCAGGTTCTTCTTTGGTTCGTGAGTCAGATTTTGCATTCATGACTCGCGCTGGTGTTGAAATCGGTGTCGCTTCAACCAAAGCGTTCACGACTCAGCTTTCTGCACTATTGATGCTGGTTACGGCGTTAGGTAAAGAGCAAGGCCGCGTCAGCAAAGAGAAAGAAAAAGAGATTGTTGAAGCGCTACACGCACTTCCTAAGCAAATCAATGCGGCACTTTCTTTCGAGAAAGACATTGAAGCACTAGCGACGGATTTCGCAGACAAGCACCACACACTGTTCCTAGGTCGTGGTGAATTCTACCCAATCGCGATGGAAGCGTCTCTAAAATTGAAAGAGATCTCTTACATCCACGCAGAAGCTTACGCGGCGGGTGAACTGAAACATGGTCCTCTAGCGCTGATTGATGCTGACATGCCTGTTGTTGTGGTTGCACCAAGTAACGACCTACTTGAAAAGCTAAAATCAAACGTTGAAGAAGTACGTGCACGTGGCGGCCTTCTATACGTATTCGCAGATGCAGACGCAGGCTTCGAAGGCGATGAAACAATGAAGATCATCACGATGCCTCACGTTAGTGAAATCACGGCGGCGATCTACTACACCATCCCAATGCAGTTGCTGTCATACTACGTAGCGCTGATCAAAGGTACGGACGTAGACCAACCACGTAACCTAGCGAAAGCGGTAACGGTTGAGTAATTACGCTAACAGCAAAAATCCCAAGCGGCACATGCGAGAGTATGTGCCGCTTTTTTTTGTCTTATTCTAAGCGTGATGGAATGCTCAAGAGCCTTCGCCAGTAGGTTGCTTTCATGACAAAAATGTCATTTTGTTGAAAGGGTGGTGTCAGAGGCGGTGTTCAATAATGACCTCATTGAAAACAAGCACTCAAAGGTTAACAACATGAACGCAATCAAAACTGTTCTTTTTGTAACGGTAATGGCAATGACTAGCGCATCTGCATTCGCTCAACCACTTTTCACTGGTGGCAACTACGTGAGCCACGAAGAGATGAAAACCATCTCAGTTACGCCGACAGCAACGTCAGATGAGGCTTATCAACAGGCACTGTCTGAACTCAATTCACTTAAAACCATGACGGCTCGTGAACTGAATAAAGAGCTCAATATCCTGACGTTTAATGTGAAGTCTCGCAGTACGCATTTAAAAGATGGTGGCTTCGTGACCGTGCAAGAACGCATGAATGAAGATGGTCAGTTGGAATATTTGGGCAAAGTGAATGTCAAAGTGCATTATGCCGAACGCGATAACAATCGATAATGGTTTGCCAATGGGGAAGAGTATGGTGTGGTTCACATCATGCTCTTTTTCGAGCTTTATACTGGGTTCTCATCCTCCCGCTAACACACTAGGTAAGTAAAGTTGAAAATATTGATCGTCGAAGATGAGCACAAAGCCGGAGAATATCTGCAAAAAGGTTTGATTGAATCTGGGTATGTGGTGGATTTAGTGCATGATGGGGTCGATGGGCTGTATCACGCTACCAGTGAAGAATATGACTTAATCCTCCTCGACATTATGTTGCCTAAACTCGATGGTTGGCAGGTGCTTAATACATTGCGCAGTAGCGGGATTCACACCCCAGTGATCATGCTGACAGCGAAGGAGCAAGTGGAAGATCGCGTGCGCGGTTTTGAGCTGGGTGCCAATGACTATGTCGTAAAACCTTACGCGTTTGCGGAGCTACTGGCGCGTGTTCAAAACGTATTTCGTCATCATATTGCCGCGCAAGTGGTCGCATCGCCGCAAACATTACGTGTGGCAGATTTAGAACTTGATATGATCAAACGCGTTGCCACGCGCGCGGGGCAGTCGATGTCGCTTACCGCCAAAGAATATGCCCTGCTTGAGTTGTTGATGCGCAAAACTGGCCAAGTGCTTTCACGTACCACCATTGCGTCGTTAGTGTGGGATATGAACTTTGACAGCGATACCAATGTGATTGATGTGGCGGTCAAACGTCTGCGTAGCAAAGTGGACAAACCGTTCGATAAACCACTGATTCACACTGTCAGAGGGATGGGCTACAAACTCGAAGAGAGTCGTGATGCCTAAGTTCTCGCTCCCTTTTTCCATGAAAAATAAACTCGTGCTGATGTTTGTTAGCATGACGTTCGTGACCTATTTTTCTTTGGCTTTCATCCTACAGTACGCCATTGAGCGCCACTTTTATTCGCAAGATTTCAGCTATATTTCCAGTAAGTTCAATGCCATTGAGAAAGCGTTAAAACACTCGCCAGAGGATGTGTTCAAGCAAGCGAATAACAGCACGCTCTACATGTGGGTGTTTGAAGGCAAGCAGAACGTGTATCAGAATTCGAGCCTGACGATTCCTCAGAACCGAGCCTACAGCATTAGCTCTCCTCAGGTCTTAAATCACGAGCGCGCCATCGAATGGAGTGAGGACTCGCTGAATATTCGCGCGTTTGTGTTTCAAGCTGGGGAGTATCAGGTGGTGCTCGGCATGAGTATCAATCACCATATTTTGTTTTTGGATAAGCTCGACTGGATTTTGTTTTGGGCGCTCGGTTTGGCGTTTGTGATCTCTTCTGCGTTGAGCGGTTGGATGGTAAAACGTGGGTTGAAGCCGATTGTGGGATTGAATCAGCACATTCAACAGATATCACCAGAGCAAATGGGCATTCGTCTCGACCCCGATTCGTTGCCAATAGAACTGCGCGAGTTAGCCAACAAACACAACGCGATGCTCGATAGGTTGCAAACTGGTTTTCGCCGCTTGAGCGAGTTTTCTTCTGATATAGCACATGAGTTAAAAACGCCACTCACCAACATTACCACGCAAAATCAGGTCATTTTAGGTGCGTGTCGAACGCCTGAAGAGTATCAGGATGCGATTGCCTCAACGTTGGAAGAACTCAACCGCATCACGAAAACCATCAACGATTTGCTCTACATTGCCAAGGCCGAAAACAAGCTCATTCATCGCCATGACGAAGTGTTTGCGGTGCAGGAGGAAATCGACCGTTTGGTCGCGTATTTTGAAATATTGGCCGAAGATGCCGAGGTGCGAATCGTGAGCTCAGGCGACGGTCAGCTCTATATGGACAAAAACATGTTTGAGCGTGCGGTGGGCAATTTGCTCTCCAACGCGATTCGCCATGCGTATTCTGATTCAACCATTGTGATTGACGTTCAAGTGGTTGATGAATGGGTGACGATATCGGTCAGCAACCAAGGTGACACCATTGCAGAGCAAAACTTACCGTACCTTTTCGACCGTTTTTATCGCGCAGATAAGTCTCGCCAACATGTAGGCAGCGTCGGTGCAGGGCTAGGTTTGTCGATTACCCAATCTATCGTGCAAGCGTATGAAGGACAGATAAAAGTAACATCAGATAAAGAAAAGACGCAGTTTGTTATGATGTTGCCATCGGCAGGTGTCAATGGAAGTGATAAGTCAGTTGAAGCATAAAAGGCAAGCTAAGGCTTGCCTTTGGGACTCAAACTTGTTTGAAGTTATTTGGGTTATTGACCCAGTTGATGAGCGGTTAGAATTGCAGAGTAGACATTTTCTGCCGTCACTGGGAATGGCATATTGTGGATGGTTTCTCCCTCGGCCGTTGAAGCTTCGGCGACCTCGCGCAACTTAGCGTGATTAAGCTCTTTAACGCCCATATCAAATAAGTTGGTTGGTAGACCTACAGATCGACAGAAGGCGAGAACCGCATTAATCTCTTCCATCGCTGCGTTTTCTAACACCAATTGAACAAGCGTGCCGAACGCGACTTTCTCACCATGATAGAGATGGTGACACTCTTCGAGCTTAGTTAGGCCGTTATGAATAGCGTGAGCGCCTGCTAGGCCACTGCTTTCAAAACCGATACCGCTTAGGTATGTATTGGCTTCAATAATGTTTTCTACCGCTTTGGTGCTCACACCATTTTCTACCGCAGCTTTTGCTTTTACACCATCTTCAAGCAAGGTTTCATAGCAAAGTTTCGCAAGAGCTTGCGCTGAACGCGTCGCTAAACCACCGGCCATTGTTGCCTTACCAGAGGTCATGTTGGCACGAGCTTCAAAGTAGGTGGAGAGTGCATCGCCCATCCCCGATACCAGTAGGCGAACTGGGGCTTTTGCGATGACTGATGTATCCATGATGACCATGTCTGGGTTTTTAGGGATCATCAAGTATTCCGCAAATTCACCTTCTGGTGTGTATATCACCGCAAGAGCAGAGGTTGGCGCATCCGTCGAGGCAATCGTAGGAACCACCACGACAGGAATTTTGGTGTAAAACGCAACGGCCTTTGCTGTATCTAACGTTTTACCGCCACCAATACCGACAATGACATCGTGTTTTTGAGTGGCACAAATGTCCGTGATGCGTTCAATCTCAACGCGCGAACATTCGCCACCAAAAATGTTCATAGTGAGTGGAAGCTTTTCGTCAGCAAAGCTTTGTTTGACGTCATCACCAACCAGGTTAGTCACGAACTCATCGGCAATGACTAACGGACGTTCACCTAATGTTTTCACATAGTGAGCGATAGATGTAAGTACTTGTTCACCTTGGACGTATTTGCTTGGGCTGATAATAATTTTGTCCATAATTCAAACCTTTAACCTTTTTTATGTGTGTTTTGGACTGCAATGAATATCCATTGTAGGGATAAGGTTTATATTAGGTTTGGTGAGGTAAGTGGTGAAGGATATCTCTGGTTTTGTTCCATGCTTTTATGACCTCGGTGTCAAACCGACTGTCAGAAGTAATAAGCATTAGTATGCTTTATGGCGCCGATCACTATTCAAGCAAATTCGTCGTTTTTCGTTTCATATTGAAACGAAAATACCGAAGTCGTTGTTTCAATATGAAACGGATTGATTTTTGTTGAGCACGTTTTTTCTCTGTTTAAGATGAATTCATACCCTACATAAAAATATAAATGGAATGAGATAGAACGATGAAAAAGTTAATTAACCAAGTCGATGATGTTGTATTGCAGCAAATGGAAGGCCTGGCATTGTCCCGCCCTGAGCTCAAAGCTAACTACGAACCTCGTTACATGTGGCATGAGGAAACGCCGGGGCAAGTGGCATTGGTTTCTGGTGGTGGCTGTGGTCATGAACCTTTGCACGCAGGTTTTATTGGTAAAGGCATGCTGACAGGCGCCTGCCCTGGTGAGGTATTTACTTCACCTACGCCTGATCAAATGTACGAATGTGGTAACCAAGTGAATACTGGTGAAGGCGTGCTGTTTATCATTAAAAACTACACCGGCGACGTGTTGAACTTTGAAACGGCCGTGGAGCTCCTTCATACCGATGGCATCAAAGTTGGGTCGGTGTTAGTGGATGACGATGTGGCAGTCAAAGACAGCCTGTATACCGCTGGTCGCCGTGGCGTTGCTGGAACGGTATTGGTTGAGAAGTTAGTTGGGGCTGCCGCGAACAAAGGCTATTCGTTGGAGCAATGTGAAGCACTGGCTCGTCGCGTTAATAATCACTGTCGTTCATTTGGCGTGGCGCTTAATGCTTGTGTTGTGCCAGCGGCGGGTAAACCATCTTTTGTTCTGGAAGATGATGAAGTGGAGTTTGGTGTTGGTATCCATGGTGAACCAGGTATCAAGCGAGTGAAATACACCGACGTCGATACGCTAGTGGATGAAATGTTTGCTGAAGTTGCTGAAAACACACCTTATCAGCGCACTTTGCGTATTTGGAATCGTGACGAAGGTGAATGGGATGAAGTGGAATCCAGCATTGAGCCTTTTGCTGCTGAACACGACTACATTGTGATGGTGAATGGTATGGGCGGTACGCCAACTTCAGAGCTTTACGGAGTGTACCGCCGTCTTGCTCATAACTGTGAGCAAGCAGGGTTCCGTATCGTGCGTAATATGGTTGGTAACTTCTGTACGTCACTCGATATGGAAGGCGTTTCAATTACGTTGCTGAAAGCAGATAAAGAGATGTTGGAGCTGTTTGATGCTCCTGTCGATACGGCCGCGATCAAGTGGTAACAGGGGGGAGCAAACATGCAAATTGAAAAACAACATATCGTTCACTGGTTAGAGCTATGTGCAAAAACGTATCAAGAGAATCAAGATTTTCTGACCGACCTTGATCGTGATATTGGTGACGCAGACCATGGTCTCAATATGAACCGAGGCTTTAAAAAAGTCGCGGAAAAACTGCCGCAATTTGCGGACCAAAATATCGGCAGCATTCTCAAGAATACGGGCATGACCTTGCTTTCTAGTGTCGGTGGGGCAAGTGGCCCGCTTTATGGCACGCTGTTTATTCGCACGGCTGCCGCTGTCGGAACTCGAGAGCAATTAACGTTTGAAGAGTTAGTGGATGCACTAAAAAGCGGTGTGGATGGTGTGGTGTCTCGTGGTAAAGCGGAACTGGGTGATAAAACCATGTGTGATGTTTGGTTACCCGTTTTAGTTAGCGTGAAGGCGTCGTTAGAAAATGGCATGAGCGCTGACCATTTATTGAATGAAATGGTTGAGCTAGCAGAAACGAACGCGGTTGCCACGATTGAAATGTTGGCGAAAAAAGGGCGAGCCAGCTATTTAGGTGAGCGCAGTATTGGTCACCAAGACCCCGGCGCAACCTCTTCTTTGTTAATGATTAAAGCACTACAGCAGGCAATAGCAGGTAATTAAGATGGTGGGAATTGTAGTTGTATCTCATAGTCGTCGCCTTGCGGAAGGGGTGGCCGAACTTGCCACCCAAATGACGCAAGGCAAAGCCAAGCTGGCGATTGCGGCTGGGATTGATGATCCAGAGAACCCGATCGGAACCGATGCCATTGCCGTGATGGAAGCGATTGAGCAGGTACATGATCAACAAGGGGTTGTTGTGTTGATGGATCTTGGCAGCGCCCTGCTTAGCACGGAAATGGCTCTGGATCTGATTGATGATCACGTGAGGGAAAATGTCACCCTTATCTCGGCCCCCATTGTTGAAGGGACCATGGCGGCGTCGGTGGCTGCTGCCGCTGGACTACCTTTATCGACGGTAGTCGAAGAGGCACAGAATGCGTTAAGCGTAAAACGAGAGCACCTTGGCGATCAGCCACTAACATCCGCTGAGATAGCGCCAGTATTAGAGAACTTTGAACACGAGCGGACATTTGATTGGGTAGTGCAAAATCCGCATGGATTACATGCTCGTCCCGCAGCGGCCATTGTTGGTGCACTCGCGCCTTTTGACTGCCAATTATGGTTGAAAAAAGGCGAGCGCCGTGTGAACGCGAAAAGCTTAAACAGCATTGCTAAACTTGGCGTTCGTAGCCAAGAGACGATCACGCTGTGCGCACTCGGAGCTCAATCTAGTGAAGCAATTCAGGCATTTGAAGCCTTAGCTCATGAGCACTTCGGAGAAAAAGAGGCGGTTGAGCAAGGCATTATCGAGCCTGAAGAGAGCACGGATACTCTGTTCGATGATATCGCCTCAAGTCAGATTGAAGGTGCTGTTGTTGGTATTCGAGTCAATGACGGTATCGCAACTGCTCCAGCTGTCCTTTTTACTCATGAAATGCCAGCAGTGCCTGAACGTGATTTCCAAAGTGAACAAGATGAAATTGAAAGGGTTAAGCGTGCGATAGGCGTGGTTGTTCAACATTTGCAGGAGCAAGCGAAGCTGCCGAAAGGGGAAATATTTTCCGCTCATAGCATGATGCTCAGTGACCCAGAATTATGGGCATCGGTCGAGTCGCGAATTCAAACGGGCATGATAGCCGAGCAAGCTTGGGTAGAATCACTGCAAACGTTGGCCGACGAGTTTCGCCAGGCTGAAAGCCAGTACATGCGGGAACGCGAAGCAGATGTGCATGATATCGCACGCCAAGTTATGGTCGAAATGACAGGCTTAACGCCTAATGCCATCGACATTCAGGAACCGAGTATTTTGTTGGCCCGTGACCTGATGCCTTCTGATGTGGCCGGGCTTGATAAATCGAAAGTGCTTGGTATCTGTTTGAGTGAAGGAGGGAAAACCTCTCACAGTGCGATTCTTGCTCGTGCGATGGGGATTCCTGCCATCGTTAAAGCTCCGGGCTGCCTTGATGCTGTGCGTGCTGGTCAAGTGGTGACTATTGATGGTTTCCGAGGACATTTATGGTTCTCTCCTTCGGATTCCGTACAGCAGGAATTAGAAGCGCAACAAATTGAGTGGCAAACCTCCCGACAAAGTGCACTAGCGAGTGCTCAGCAAGCCGCAGTCACCTGTGATGGTGTCCATATTCCAGTATTCGCCAATATTGGTGGACCGAAAGATATTGATGATGCACTAACATCAGGAGCTGAGGGCGTTGGTCTATTCCGGACTGAGTTTCTATTTCAAAACAGTGATGAGTTGCCGACTGAGGAAGCGCAATATCAAGTGTATCGTGATATTGCTGCCGCACTTGGCGATAAGCCACTTGCGATTCGTAGTCTAGATGTTGGCGGTGATAAGCCTTTAGCCGCTTATCCTATGCCAGCGGAAGATAATCCATTTTTAGGTCTGAGAGGGGTGCGGTTGTGCCTTCAACATGAATCATTGTTTACCGCCCAACTTCGAGCCATTCTGAGAGCCTTTCACGAGCAACCGAATATTCAATTGATGATACCGATGGTGGCCCAGGTTGAAGAAGTGAGAAAAGTAAAAGCGCTGTTGGCGCATCAAGCAACCCAACTCGGCTTGGATGCGACTCATTTGCCTGTCGGTATTATGATTGAGGTACCAGCCGCGGTGTTGAATGCTGATGCGTTAGCACAAGAAGTCGACTTTTTCTCTATTGGCACCAATGATTTGACTCAATATGTTATGGCCGCCGATCGAGGCAACGCTGCCGTTGCTGAATTGGTGAACTACTTTGAACCATCGGTACTAAAAGCCATTGAACTCACTTGTGCAGCAGGCGATCGCGCGGGCATACCGGTCAGTATGTGTGGTGAGATGGCAGGCGATCCAAATGCCACAGAAACATTGCTTCGTGTTGGGTTACGAAAATTCAGCGCCAGTGCGAGTTTGTTGCCGGGACTAAAAGCGCAGATTCGTCAGTTGTCTGTCGATGTTTAATCGATACCTTTATCGTTAGTACACGTATACCGGCGTGCTTACGCCGGTTTTACTTTTGTAGGAACGCCACTTCTTGGCTTAATACAGCTTCATTTGCTCCTGCAGCCCAAACTTATTAATTTTTCTCCATAAGGTCGTGCGGCCAATTTGCAATGCTTTCGCCATATCATGCATTTTGCCATCACACTGATTCCAAGCCTGAACAATCGCTCTTCTCTCGGCTTCTTCTAACGTGATTACTGGCGTATTTTCTGCGGTATGGCGAGAATTCAGTTTAATGTCTTCAGGAATATCGTTCAGCTTGATTAAGTTGGAACTGCGGTTCAGCAAAATTCGCTCAGTTCGATTTCTTAATTCAGAGTTGTTGCCTGACCAACGAAAATTCATCAACGCTTCCAGTGCGACTGGCTCTATCGAGATCGTCACATTGTGGCGGCGTTCATAATGGCTGATAAGTTGCTGGACGAGAAATTCAATGTCTTCTTTACGCTTTCGTAGTGGTGGAATATGCAGCTCGTTCGAGGAGATTTCATAATAAAGTTGCCGACCAAATGAGCGCTGAGTGACATACTCGCTGATCTCTGAAGCGGTGCTCGTAATAAGTTGAAAGTCTACGGGGATTAATCGCAAACTGTCGCTGCGGCTGACGAGTCCAGTTTTTAACAACTTAAGTAGCACGGCTTGTAAATCGGGCGACAGATATTCCACCTTTTCCAAAAAGAGTGTACCGCCATGGGCGAGTTCAAACTTAGAGGGCATGCCTTGCCCCTCGTCGTATCCCAGGGTTTCTTTGACCAGTTGCTCTGTATTGATGGAGCGGCAGTTGAGCGTAATGAACGGCCCTTCTTTGTAGGTGCTTTCGTTATGAATCGCCATGGCGAGAGTGGTTTTTCCTACACCTTCTTCACCTGTAATTAGAATCGGTGATTTGGACTTTATGGCCCGTTTTGCCACGGTAATGACATGCTTCATTTTTCGTGAAATGACAGGCAAAGTGCTGAATGTATAGCGCGCACTGCCACCTATTTGTTGTTGAGCAAGTTCGCGAATTTTATCGATGGGGTGCAAAAACAATAAGTGCGTGCCGTCGTTGAGTGGACGCAAGGTAATGATCGCTTCAACAAACTCGCCACGAACCTCTACCGTTGTGAGCTTGCGGTTGATGCTTGCACCCGACTCAAGACTATTGAGGACATTCGGCGGGAAACGTAAAACAGAAAAGACTTCTTTATCCAAGACCTGACTGGCTTCGATGTTTAACAAGCGCTCTGATTGATGATTTACCATGGTGATACGGCTTTCTTCATCCCAGGCCAGAAGGCCGTCATCCATGCATTCTAGTGTTGCGTTGTGCGCACAAGTGAGGCGGTTAATGTTTTCTTGTTCCGACTGAATATGGATTTGCAAACTGACTTCTTTCGCGCTCGACGCGATGATGACCAAGTTTTCTTTCTTATAGCTCTCTGCTTTTTTGAGAAGGCATGTTGTGCCGCGTAACTTGCCAAACTGGTCGAAAACAGGCGCTGCTACAGAGGCATAAGGATGTAAGTGGCGATTGAAATGTTCTGCTGCGAACACTTCACACGGGATATGAGTACTAATACAGAGATTGACCGCATTTGTGCCAATTTTCCCTTCAGACAGAAAGCAGCCTTGTTTAATACCGAGCGCCTGCATCTCTTGTTGCATTGAGTCATGTCCCACAACAGATAGAACGCAGCCGTTGCCGTCAGTCACCATCAATAGCAGGTCTTCGTCTCCTAGCATGTCGTAAGTGTCTTCAAGTACGGTAGTGGCGCATTCGATGAGGTGCTCGTTGCGTTTCATCAGAGATGAGAAGGTAAAGCCAGAGGCAATATGTGGTTTTGACCAGGTATAAGGGCTGCATTGCTTTATGCAACGCTCCCACGACTCAAGTACGGGAGTGCGGGAAAATTCTGGAGATACCCAATGGTGTTTCTGGAAAAACGCCCATTTGGTTTTAGTGTCTTCGATTGAAAGCATGCCATACCGTTTCAATACCAGCGATAGATTGGTCCGATATTACAGAGACATACGAATATGGACTGTGATGGCTTTCACGCACGTTATACAGAAAGGATACGTAAAGAAAAGAGGCTAGTTGAGAAGGCATTCCTTGCCGGAGGTTGGGTTAAAAAGGGCTGTCCTTGCCCAGTTCATTGCAAATTTCGACAATCGCGAGTGACAGGCCGGACTTAATGATTTGTTGTTGGCGCTGAAGCTGGAGTTGGTAAAACTCAAGATCGATGTCGTCATCGGGTTCGCTGACTTCCAATTGCACCATGCCCATTTTCTTCACCAGATGCAGCTTTTTGATTGGCTCTAGAATATTTGGATCAGTGAACTCGTAGTCGGATGCATCGCTATTGAGTCGGTTTTTAAGCTTAATGATGTCTTCAATATCATGATAAATATCGTCTGGGAGTACGCCTAAGCCAAATAGGAGTTTCAAACGAACGGAGAGATCGCCCAGCGGTCCGGAGTCTTGCAGTAGGGGACCAACAACCGATTGCACGGCGAAGTTATCTTTACGAAAGATCCTTTGTATTAGCCCGTCGATGGAATCGTTGAACACATCGACTGCTGCAATAAAAAAGCCTCGTACCGATGGCGCGCTGTTTAATCGTTCAATGATCTCGGTTTCGTTGATGTTATCTGCCATATACTGAGTAACTGTTTAAAATTATATTTATGGGGAGCAGAGCTCCCCTTGATTCGATTAAAGCTGGTGGTAAATCACTTCGATTTGAGCCACTTCAACACTGTCTTCAGCCAGGCCAGTGTACGTTGCTAGCGTTTTCTTTACGCCCACGGCTTTTAATGAGGTTTGTAGTTCCACCGCTTGTGGGTCGGTGTCGTTGGTGTATTTCAACGCCGCCGCGATCCCTTTCAAAAGTGTTTGATTTTCAGTGCCATACTCGATTGTACCGAGTAATGGCTTCACTAATCTATCATTTGCACCCAATTTACGAATTGGTTGTCGTCCAACGCGATCCACTTCATCCACTAAATATGGGTTGGCGAAGCGACCTAAAATCTTTTCGATGTAGGCATTGTGCATGTCGCGGTCGAAGCCGTAACGTTTGATCAGCACTTCACCACTTTCGTGCATTGCTTGTTTTACTTCGGCATGAATGCTTGGGTCTTCAATTGCTTCACGAATGGTACGGTGCCCTTTCAAACAACCTAAATAAGCGGTAATGCAGTGACCTGTGTTTAGGGTGAACAGCTTACGTTCGACAAAGGCCATTAGGTTGTTGGTTCTTTCCATGCCAGCTATGTCAGGGATATCGCCCTTGAATTGCTGCTCATCGACAATCCATTCGCTAAAGCTTTCTACCGTCACTTCTAGTGGGTCATCGTTCGCCGCTTCTGCTGGTGGCACGATGCGATCTACCGCTGAATCAACAAAGCCAACCAACTCGTCTGCCTTTGCGTGCAGTGATTCATCCAAGTGTTTGTACACTTCACCTTTTAGGTGCGTTGTGCCACGCACCATATTTTCACAGGCGATGATGTTAAGTGGCGCGTCATTGCCAGCTTCAAAACGTTTGGCGATACCTTTCGCGATGGTTTTCGCGATGATGTCTAATACGTTTGGACCAACTGCTGTGGTGACTAAATCGGTTTTGACGATGCGATCAATCACGTCTTCACTGGCTGAGTTTACCGCTGTGACATGGGTAACGGTGTCGATTTGACACTCAGTACCGACCACTTTTACTTTGTATTCTTGTTTGTGGCTGAGCTGGTCTACTAGCGGTACATCAACGTCAGCGAAAGTGACCTCGACTTCTGCGTCTGCTAAGAGTTTACCGATGAAACCACGACCGATGTTACCTGCACCAAAATGAACTGCGTTTTTCATAATTCTTACCTACCAATATCTGAAAATGTTGACTTACGAAACTAGGGTGAGGCCAACCGCATAGGGGGTGACAGTTGACCTCGTTTGCCTCAGGAGCAAATTAAAGGAGTGATTAAGCCGCTTGCTGGCCGCCAAGGATGTTTAGAATTTCTTCTACATCGTTGGTGCTGGTTAGCTTCTCAATTGCTTCCGGCTCATCGAGCGCGTTCGTAATGGTGGTGATCACCTGGATGTGCTCATCGTTCTTAGCGGCAATGCCGATAACCAGTTTCGCGACATCGTCGTCATCTTCAGTAAATTGGATACCCGATGGGTATTGGCAGATTACAATGCCGGTTTTCTTCACGCGATCTTTCGCTTCTACCGTACCGTGAGGTACTGCGATAGATTCGCCTAGGTAAGTTGGAACCAACGCTTCACGCTCAAACATCGCGTCTACGTATTCTGGTTCTGCGTAGCCAAGTTCAACCAATTTGTTGCCTGCAAAGCGAATGGCTTCTTCTTTGTTGGCTGCTTTCAAACCTAGGTGAATGTTCTCACGCTGGATTTGGAATACCGATGGTTGTTGTGGCTCAAAGCTGTCGTCGTTCGCCGCCATGACTGACACTTTTACCATCTGGTCGTCATTGGCTGCGGATTGGTTTTGTGCTGCTAGTAACTTGGTGACTAGCTGGTTGTACATTTCGCTGTCTAGGAAGTTAGTCAATGAAATGTGGTGTGCGTTTGGAGCATGCTTACGTGCACGACCCGTTAAGTCTTTATGAGTAATCACGATATCTGCACTCTCTGGTAAGCTGTTAATAGCAAGGTTGGTTACGTGGATGTTCAGACCTGCGTCTTGAACCTTTTTACGTAGCATGCTCGCGCCCATTGCACTCGAGCCCATGCCCGCATCACAAGCGACAATGATGCTTTGTACTGTCGCTAGGTCTACGTCACCTTTGCTTTGGCTATTTACCACCGCATCGTTTTTAGATGCAGATTTCATGTCTTTCATTTGTGATGTTGCTTTTTCTAGTGCTGCTTCATCACCGTCTTCTTCTGTTGACGTTTGTGTCTTCATTAGCAGTGCTGCTACGGCGAATGACACACCTGTTGCGGCTGCGATAGACGCTAGAACACCAACGATTGAACCTTTCTGAGTCATCAACAAGATTGCGAAGATTGAGCCTGGTGATGCTGGAGAAACGATACCTGCGTTAAACATAGTTAGAACGAATACGCCAGTCATACCACCTGCGATAGCCGCAAGGATTAGGCGAGGGTTCATTAGGATGTATGGGAAGTAAATCTCGTGGATACCGCCGAAGAAGTGGATGATTGATGCACCACCTGCCGTTTGACGAGCCGTACCTTTACCAAACACCATGTAAGCTAGCAGGATACCTAGACCAGGACCTGGGTTTGCTTCGATTAGGAAGAAGATCGATTGACCTGTCTCAGACGCTTGTTGGATACCTAGCGGAGAGAAGATACCGTGGTTGATCGCGTTGTTTAGGAACAGGATCTTCGCTGGCTCAACAAAAATAGAAGTCAGTGGCAGAAGGTGCGCTGAAACAAGGAAGTTTACGCCTGCTGCCAATGCGCCTGAAAGCACTTTGACAAATGGACCGATAAGGAAGAAAGCCAAAATGGCGCACAGCATACCAATGATGCCCGCAGAGAAGTTGTTAACCAACATCTCGAAGCCACTTTTTACTTTACCATCGATGTAGTTATCGAATTTCTTGATAGCCCAGCCGCCCATTGGGCCGACCATCATTGCACCCATAAACATTGGGATGTCTGTGCCGACAATCACACCCATTGTTGTGATTGCGCCGACTACCGCACCACGATCGCCGCCCACTAATTTACCACCGGTGTAACCGATCAGTAGTGGCAGCAAGTAAGTGATCATAGGACCAACCATGGAAGCTAACGTCTCATTTGGTAGCCATCCGGTTGGGATAAATAGAGCAGTGATAAAGCCCCACGCGATAAACGCGCCGATGTTAGGCATTACCATGTTTGACAGAAAACGACCAAAATTTTGTATCTTGATCTTGGCATCTGGTGATATCATAACAATTCCCCGTTCGATGTTCTGATGAATATGTTGTCGTAAACGGTTCGCCAAAACCGCTTGTTTGATTGCTTAGTACCCAATCAATTTACCACACATTTTCCAATTGGAACTGACGACGGGTTTTTCGTGATCAACCCCCGCATTTCTTCGGATGAAAAGCATTTTTTAAGTGATGATGATCAATTAATTGATATGTAACTTAATAACAAAAAATGACTTTCAAATCTGTCAATAAAAATATTAGTGATCAATTCGATCTTCTGACAAATATAAAATCAAAATTCATTGTGATTAAGATCGCCTTTAATTTCTTTTTCAATTCAAATTAAATGCTCGAGATGATCAATATCACATTTTGTTTGACGTCAGGTTTGATTAAAAATGTGATCTATGACCATTTTGAGGTTTTGTGAAAGTTTATAACGTGAACGTTTTTGCGATGTTGGCGTTTTGTGGATTAAAGCTTGAGATGACTGGCCTTTTTGCGATGAGTTTAACTAAACACTTTGTTTTTAATGTCTTATGGGTAAATAACGCTTCATGCTGCTCGCGTTGTGTTGTTTAGAGCGATTTTGAGCAGCGCGATACCTCCTACGTTTTTAGACGACGCTTAATTGTTCATAGCTAAATACTCACGCGCGTTTTCACTGCCCATGTAACGTGCAAGCGTTTTCTCAGGCACATCGCGTAAATCCACCATAATCAACCCATCCAGTGCGTTGTTAAACGCCGGATCGACGTTAAAACACACCAACTTACCATTCAAACTCAAATATTGGCGCAGTAATACCGGAACGCCTTTGCCTTCGTCAATTCGAGCGATCACGCGAGATAGCAACTGTAAGTCTCCCAATGCGGTTAGCATGCTGGTATTCCAGTTTAAGTTGGTTTCTGGCAGTGGATTTGACGGAGTGACGTATTCGGCGCAGTCGTTGTCGTAGTGGTGTAGGGTCATCGATTGTGCCAGCAACTGACGCGCGGTATGGCTGTAATCGTTGCTGATGCTCACTGGGCCAAACAAGTGCGTGTATTCGGGATGTTGATGGACAAAAGTCGCTATGCCTTTCCAGAGTAAGAGTAGGGCACTCATGCTTTTTTGATATTGCTCGGCAATCACAGAACGACCCATTTCAATCGACTTACCCATTTGATCGAGAAAGCGTTGGTCATAGTTGAACAATGTGCGCGAATACAATCCTTCTACGCCATATTTCGCCAATAACTGATCAACTAATCCAAGACGGTAAGCACCTACCATGCATTGGTTCTCACGATCCCACACAAATAGGTGCAGGTAATCATGATCGAAATGATCGATGTCTATCGCTTGCCCGGTCCCTTCGCCAACTTGACGGAAATTATGTTCTCGCAAGCGGCCAATTTCATGCAGGAGAGATGGGATCTGCTGCGCGCTGGCGCAATATACGTCGAACTCGCCACTTTGAAGCAATTGGGTTTCTGACGGTAAGCTGTGCAGCTCTTCAAGCAATTGGCCTATGGGTAACCCTGCCGCAATAGGTAAGAGAGCATTGTCTGAGACCGTTTGCTGAGTGGCACTTACATCGCGGTTAAGCAGGTAGGTGTTAAGCCTCAGATAATTGACGATCTGATCATCATTGAGGTTATTGAGTTCTTTAAACTTGATTGCTTGCCCAAAGGACAACTCAATGGTTTTTGCGCTCTTGTTGAGCAGCTCTCTTCCTAACATCAAGGTGCGTAAAAGAGGGTGGATTTTACCTGCCATGTAGAAGCGTTTTGAGTTCTGCCCACGAATGAAGACGGGAACAGTGGCGGCTTTGTTCTTACGAATTAACGCACTGACACTGCGGCTCCATTCTTTGTCTTCTAAACGCTGTTGTTTGGCATCCACTAACTGCGACACTTCACCCGCAGGGAAAACCAATAACAAGCCGCCATTCGCAAGGTGTTTGTTGGCTGCTCTGAGGGCCTTCATATTCGATTTGACGGCGTCTTTGCCTTCGAATACGTCGACACCAATAAAAAGTTGGTCGAGCTCTGGTACGGTTTTTAGGTACTGATTCGCTAAAATTTGGATATCGTCTCGTATCATCAATAGTAGCTCGGCGAGAATCACGCCTTCAACACAACCGAGAGGGTGATTCGCCACAATGACGGTTGCGCCTTGCTTTGGCACTGCGTCGAGCGAACCATGGGCAATGCGATAGTCGATCCCCAAAATATCCAGCGTAAATCGCAAGAAAGTTTTGGTATCCGCATTCACGGGGCGTTGGGCGTAGAATTTATCGAGCTGACTTAAACCCGTTGCCCATTCTGCAACGTTTTCACCAATGCCGAACGGCGTTTTACGAGGGAGACGAAAAGGGGTTGAACTATCCATATTTACCTCAGCATACAAGTGGCTGATCGGATAGTAGAAATTACAGATGACAGTTCAGAGGCAAATCCATGAGCCTTTGGTGACAAACTGGTGAAGCTTTGTTGACCAAAGGCGAGGGATAGGGACGTATTAGCGTTACGTTTTGTCGCCAGCAAACATCAGGATACTCAGAGAGTTGAGCGTTTCACCGAGACTTTCTAGTGAGCTCAAGACCTGTTTGGTCGGCTCATTATCTAGCAGAATGCGACCATCAAAGCTTTTCCCTTCGCATTGATCTTCATCGCACATACCCGCTTGGGGGGCTTGTGTTGAGTTGTCATCCATTACTAAGTCGTCAGTACTCAAACAAGCCGTTGAGACAAATAATCCGCTCAGAACTACCAGCCATTTTATTTTCAACATAATCTTAAAAATCATAATGAAACACTGTTCAATTGTAATTTATTCTATTCACCATTTCGAACGACATGACAAAAACTTGGCTTTAGGTCGCCATTTTCTGGCCATAGTTGAGCTATGTTATCGATACGACGAATTGTTACTTTTGGCGAAATTAGGAGGATGAATGGAGAAGATTTCCAATAAAGCGTCAATATGGCTCGGGCTGTGTCTGATAATTGGTTTAGGAGTATTGGGCTTTTTTATTCAGCAAACAGCAGTCAAATACAAAGCCTATGAGCGAGTGGTAACGGTGAAGGGATTGTCTGAACGAGAGTACTCTGCCGATACAGTGATCTGGCCAATTCAGTTCACCTTAGCGAGTAATGATATGGGGGCTATGTTTGATGACATCGATCAGCAAACGCGTTTGATTCTGGATTTCTTAAGTGCCAAAGGGCTCCCTGAAACCAGCGTTTCCCTTTCTTCTCCTGCTGTCATTGACCGAAAAGCACAGCAATACGGGAGTGAGCAAGATATCGAGTTTCGTTATTTAGCCTCGCGGACGGTTACGGTTTATAGTCAAAGTGTCGATGTGGTTCGAGCGGCAATTAATGAGATTGGTGAGCTAGGAAAACAAGGTGTACTGCTGAATCAGGACCCGTACGCGAACCGCATTGAGTACAGCTTTACTAAGCTAAATGATGTAAAGCCAGACATGATTGAAGAGGCGACCAAAAACGCCCGCGAAGTGGCGCAAAAGTTTGCCAAAGACTCACAGAGTTCACTGGGTAAGATCAAACGTGCCACGCAAGGGCAGTTCTCGATTTATGACCGAGATAGCAACACGCCTTACATTAAGAAAGTACGAGTGGTCTCAACTGTTCAGTATTACTTATCGGATTAAAATAATAGTCAAAAAGCCGCTCTTCGTGTGAGCGGCTTTCGATAAGACGAGAGCTATAGGATAGGATTAATATCTTGCTCTGTATGCTCACCTTCGACCACATCAACAGGTGTGTAATGTTGATAAATCAGGAAGCCATCTTCTGATGTTTCATGGTTATCTGGTGTATCAACATACGCGGTACAGGTGTACCCAATACTGTAGGTGCCTGGGCCGATGTAACCAAACTCGTAGCTGTAGGATGTATTACCTTCTTCGTCTTGCGATTCATTCACGTTAGCTACTGCAACTGGCGCTTGGAGTGGCTCCATCGCGCCCATATCGCCCATGGTTGAGCGATCCATCGAACCTGCGTAAAGATAGACTGAGTGAACGGCAGGAACGTCATTTATTGCATTTGATGCTGCACTGTCTGCTTCACACGCTTGATACTGAATTTCACTGACTTCACCACCGATATGACCTGATTCTGATGCGTTTACTAAGCTTACCGCATTAGAGTTCATGTTCATGTAATCTTTGCCCGTTGGATCTGCCAGACCTTTACGCAAATCAAACTCGACAACATAGCTATTATGACCAGTATGAACTTTTACATACTGACCTTTTTGCGAAAACTTCAAGCGACCTTGATTGCTCGTATCTGGTTTAAAACCAAAACAGCTGCCTCGGCTAGGCACAACTAAGCCTTTGATGTTGCCGTCTGTCTTCTCTACGTATGACAGCGTTGTATCGTTTAATTGTTTGCCGTCTTTAGCGTACACACACATAGCATAATCACCAGGAGCGATGTCTTGCTCGCTAATGATCGTTTTAGCGTTACTTCCCTGATATTCCATTAGATCAACTTGGTGTAGTGCTCCATTGTCACTAACATCTAACAGAATATGTTCTCCAGTTTGTTCGCCAGTTTCTGGGTCAAATGGTACAAGGACAACATCTTTAAACGCTAAGACGACTTTGTTGGCATCGTCGACAGGCGCATCGGAAACGCTGAGAGAAAAAGTGGCTGCTTCTGTATCGGATGAAGAGTTGTCGCTACCACAGCCCGTCAATAAAAGACCGCCTGAGATGGCAAGTAAAGGGTAGGTATATTTTTTCATTATGACCTCTTGTTTACACTGCTGATAAATGTAAAGGCTAGTCTCAAAGTCGAGAAATGATGTCATTGTATTGTGATAGAGAGGTCAATCTTCAATGGCGTTATATACAAGTCCTTTTTTATAAAACTAAGTTCTTAACTGTGATGAGGGGAGTTTGATAATAGTCAAGCTGGCTTCGTTCTTATGAGCGTAAGTTAGTATGACTTACTGCTAGAAGGAATTAGTATCATGGCATACAAGCACTTTATTAGAGAACTACTGGGTTTAGCGATTGTTGTCTCTGTCGTCTTTGGCGTATTAGGCGTGATGTTAGAGCTCTTTGCACTGACGGCACTTTGGGAGCATCAGCAAACGATAGCCGATGTTTTCTTCCATGAATCTCTCTACTTCATCGTATTTTTAATTCCACCATATTTCCTCTGGAAGTTGATTAACCGCCCTGAATTGGTTTCTGCGGACCAAGCTTATTTAGCAATGAGATTAGAGGCTGAAAGTCGACAATAAGCCGGTTGAGTGAGGAGTGAAAAGAAGAGGCTATGAGAAAACATTAGCCTCTTTTCTATCTGATTCGTGGGCAAAGTATTCGTTGCTTTATTGATTAAAAAGCTGCTTCTATTGTGCCTTTGAACGTACGATCGAGATAATCACGAATTGCTTGAGATTGGTAAATAGAAACGAATTTTTTATACGCTTCATTATTTTTGTCTGCGTCACGAGTAGCGATGACCATGACGGCCAGCGGTGCGTCTTTTGCTTCAAGATAGATACTTTGTTTCTTCGGGTCTAAACCAGAAGACATTACGTAGTTCATTGTGATCGCAGCCGCGTCTACATCATCCAATGTTCGTGGTAACTGGGCGGCATCTACCTCGACAAATTCAAACGACTTTGCATTTTTTGTAATATCAGTTAGGGCGGCTTTGTGGCCAACACCTTGTTTAAGTTCAATTAAACCTGCATCGGCGAGTAGCAATAGACCACGACCACCATTAGTTGGATCGTTTGGAATTGCTATGCGTGCATTGTTTGGAAGCTCTTGTAATGAGCGATACTTGTTAGAATAAAGCCCCATGCGCATCAGAATGGATTGACCAATCGACACTAATTGGGCGTCATGACTATTGTTGAAGTTGTCTAAAAATGGTTGGTGCTGATAGCTGTTAATGTCGATGCTACCATCACTAAGCGCGGCATTGGGTGTCACGTAATCAGAAAACTCGATGACTTCTACATTCAAGCCTTGCTTCGCTGCTTCCTTAGCTACTGCTTCAACTACTTGAGCATGAGGCCCTACGGTTGCTCCCACTTTAATGACAGAGTTATCTTTTTCTCCACAAGCACTTAAGCCAACTACTGCCGTGAGAACCAAAGCTAGTTTCTTTAGGTGACGAATACTTTTCATTGTAACTCCATTTTTGTTTTAGACGTCCATACGTTTACATGTCCATCCTATCAGAAGTCGAAAAAGGGTCAATGGTTTAAATAGCGAGCAGACATTTTGTTTCTACGACTATATAGAAAGCTTGGTAATAAGCGAAAGAAAGAGGGGGTAGAACCGAGGAAGGTAATAAGTTTGAAGTTGTTGACGAGATGAGCAACGAATTACTACACCCACAACTGTACCCAAAGTCAGCAGACACAAAAAAGGCGTAGTAGGTACTAACCTGCTACGCCTTTCGAAATTTGGTGGCCCCTCGCAGACTTGAACTGCGGACCAATCGATTATGAGTTAGCCACTAATACAGGAAGTCTAGGTAAACCGAGGTAAGTTTAGCGTAATTTAAAATAGGTTAAAGTAATTACTAAACAGTAGTTTAGCGTAGTTTGCGTAAATTAGTCAAAACTAGTGACTGTACCGCTATTGTACCTTTTCTCTATGTGTTTATATTGAAGGTTATTGGACTCTTCAGTAAGCAAACTTGGCGTATAAACTCGCTGGAACGAACCCAAACGTATAGTTTGGTACTAAGCTTCGTTTTGGTAAACTGGTTTGTTTCTTCAGCCGTATCAGCCACGTCTAAGCCAAGAGTTAAGCTTTTTGGAGATCGACGGTTAACATCCTTCTTATTTCTACTGACACTATTTGTGTAGCGCTAGTGCAGTCAAGGTTTCTTAGAGCTATTTTTAACCACATGATAGGGTTCTAAATTTCTACTTATGCTGTATATAAAAACAGTTGGATGCTATTATGTCCATTCTATGTCCAATGTCAGATGTTTAAAAGCGGCCCCTATTTTGTAATGCTATTTGATACTGAACAGTTTAAGATTTACAGCCATGAAGTTTTCTTGAGAGTCATATATGAAAGCACTTCTTTCGATAAAACCTGAATTTGTTGAAAAAATCCTTTCGGGTGAGAAGTTATTTGAATACAGAAAAGCTGTTTTTAAGCGCCCAGAAGTTAAGTCGGTAGTAATCTATTCAACGATGCCCGATGGCTTAATTGTTGGTGAGTTCGAAATCGGTCAGATCTTGGCAAAGCCTCCAGAGGAGTTGTGGGAGCAAACCAAAGATGTATCAGGTATCAACAAACAGTTTTTTGATGAATACTTTATAGATCGTGATGTAGCTTATGCCATTGAGATCAAAAAGTTGAAAAGATATGCAACACCAATCAATCCTTATGAAAGAGAGGAAGGCTTCAAGGCTCCTCAATCATTTAAGTACATAGAACCGTCATCTGAGTTATGTATTAATTGATATGACTAAAGTTCAGTATGTTGGTGGAGAAAATGAAAAAAGTAGTGTTTGTGTCAGGTGTACACGGTTCAGGTAAAGGCACTTTGTGTCAGTCTTTGAATGACCTGTTAGGTGTCAAAAGCTATTCAGCAAGTGATTTGATTAAAAATAATTCAGATTACATTGAAGACAGTAAGCTCGTAGATAAGGCAGAAAAAAATCAAGCGGCCTTAATTCGAGGTCTTTCTTCTGTGAAAGAAAAGAAATTCCTGCTAGATGGTCATTTTTGTTTGCTCAACAATAATATGGAAATTATTACAATTGATTATGCTGTTTTCGATGCAATGAATCTGTCTTTAGTAATTTTTGTTGAGTGTGAACCAGAAGAGCTTCGACGTCGCTTGTTGATGCGAGATAATACGAAATTTTCCGTTGAGTTACTGAGCTCTTTCCAAAAAGCAGAGTTTGAACGAGCTAAAAGTTTCTGTTTTCAAAGAAATATTCCTTTTGTTAAACATTACTCTGGGCAAGACGATATATCACTTACTTTTGAGAAAATCGATAAGTTATAATAATTGAGGACGTTCAATGGCTAGTAGTTTAGGTTTCTGGTTAGATAAACATGATTCATATCAAGAGGAGACATTAGGGATAAACTCTGAGCTCCACATAAATTACTGGGTCTTACCTAATCAGGGAATAAATTACTTAGATATTGGAGTTAAGCTAACAAATAAATCTAGTGTAAAAGATATAGCATCAAAAATACAAAGTATTGTATTTTATCTACCATTTGAAAAAAAACATATAGAATATGATTCAGAACTAGGAAATGTTGTATGTTCTGATCATGAACTTTTGTCTGCAATTTTTAACAGCTATGTCACTGAAACTTCTTACTTAACTGGTTCAGGAATTCACTATATATCTTTACCAGATAATAAAAAAATGAATTTCTATACACAGATAGATCAAGAGAATGGTGATGGGGTTCAAGGTGTTAAGACTGTCTCTTATACACATCTGACGCTGCCGACGAATAGCCTTGTGTAGATCGTGGTTGTCGCCGTAC